>CAZWYK010000085.1:0-5259 GCA_964638205.1 uncultured Candidatus Cloacimonadota bacterium
AATATTCTTGTAAATGATGCCACAGACCCTTTACTTTTATGGCGGTTGCGTGAACTACAACTACCGCGATAAAACCTAATCCAAGCGGAACATTCAAGTTTCTTGTTGGCTCCATAAATCCTGGAATTGGCACTAAGCCAATCATATTGCACACCCAGATAAAAATGAACAGCGTAACAATGTAGGGGGTAAAATGACGCTTCTCTTTACCTAGTGTTTCCACCACAAATTCTTCCAACATCGTATATGTCATTTCGAACATAATCTGTGGTTTAGAAGGCTTGAATAGAAGTTTTTTGCGAATTAACCATGCCATTAAAAGTAATATTACATCTACAACTAAAATCATTCTCAATAGAATAAAAGTCCCGACATGAGTTCCGTCAAAAGCTAAAATCTTAATGAATCCTTTAACTCTCTCATAAATTGCATTTTCATGTGTTTCACCAGTTTGGCGATAGTGTTCATCAATTTGAAATTCTTCTGTAATTTTTTCTTGAAGCTCAAAGTGAGTTGCTTCATTTTTGATGATAAACTTACCGTCGTCAAAGTCTATTTTCAGCTCTTTACTGAAGTTACCGGAAAATGCCACAAGTGCAATTTCAATTACGATAAAAATCAAAAAAATCTTCAATGTCGGACTTAACTTTTTTTTTGCCATCTTATCCCTTTTATTTTTTCATTTTCAAATAAATTTCATACAGATAAATCGCCATCTGTGAAGACATTAACCCTAGCCCAAAAGTGATTATATTCGGTTTCACAAACCCCATAATAATCAGCGTATAAACTATCAAAAACATATAACGCAAAAACGAATTTTTCACTGTCTTAATTTTCGTTTTTGAAGGAAACAGGTCTAAGTTTTTTCTCAAATTCACGGCTAACCACCAAAAACTAATCGCACTTGCAATCGAACCCAAAATCCAACCCAACGCATCCTCAAAAAACAAAGGCAAAATTGAGATAGCAATCACATTTGTCAAGAAAATTATAAATATTACACGCCGGATATATTTGACAGTGTTCATATTTTTTTTCTCAAAATTCTATAAGCGGTAAAAACCCCAAAAAATACACCAAAAAGAACACCGAATGGAATAAGTTTTCTATCCAAAAATAAAGAGATTAAAAACATAAATAATACTGCCCCAATAACCGTCAAACCCAATTGTGAAGCCATCCTAAAATAAGCAATAAGCTCTTTATTCTGTAGTTTAATTAGACTCAATTTTTTCTTCATTTTTCATCTGACTGGCACCATTAAAAATAGCACCGGGGTGGATTCTTACAATTTTAGCCACTACATCGCCCTGCAAATTTGCCGAACCATTCAATTCCAAGCCACTCCCCACCGTTACATTGCCAACTACAGTCCCAGCAATTAGGCATTCAGACGCAGTAATACTACCCTCCACACGGCCAAACTCGCTTACAGTTATAAATCCATTTGACTCCACATCTCCTTCTATTTTCCCATCAATACGAAGACCGCCAACGGCTTTTAAATTACCTATGAGTTCACTATCTTTCCCTATAATAGTAGAAAGTTCTATTCTTCTATTTCGTGCCAAAACATCTCCTTTTACCGTTTTATGAGAGAACAAACTCCTATCTTCATCCAAATTCTAAAGTTCAAATATTTTTGATTTATCATCCGCAGACAGCTTAACACTTTTTCCATCTTTGATGATTTCAAAATGCAAATGTGGGGCAGAGCTGAAACCAGTATTACCAACTTTGGCTATCTGTTGTCCCTTTTTTACGAATTCGTTTTTTATCACGAAAATTTCAGATAAATGTGCATAAAATGTGGCGCAATCAAAATGATTTACCAGTATAGATTTACCGAAATATTCATCTTCATAAATTGAAATTATAACACCAGCGGCGGCGGCAACTACGGACGTTCCAGTTTGCGCAGCATAATCGACCGCTGGATGTTTTTTGCTGTATCTTTGACTAATCGCATAATCACCTTCAATTGGACACAAATTTGGCATAAAATCATTTTCTAGTAACTTCTTTTTTTTTATGCTCTCAATGGTAATTAATAATGTCTCTGGCTTTTCGGAAATGATGTATTTTTTTAAAAGTTGGCGAATTTGATGCTCTTCCTGCAGGTCTGTATTTTTTATTTTAAACAATGTGGATAACCGCATAAACTCATCTTTTTGGAGATTAATTTGCTGTTTTAGTTTGTCATTTTGAATTAATAAACCCATCAAAACAATGCTTAAAATTACGATAATTATTTTCATTTTTTTAATTTTTCGATTATTTGGTGCAATTTTTCGAAAGATTTATAATGGATTGAGATTTTTCCCGAATCTTCTTTGCCAACAATCTTGATTTTTGTTTGAAGAATATCTTCTAATTCAGTTTCAAATTCGTCAAATTGTTGTGATTGTGAGATATTTTCTTTTTTAGGAAAATCTCCGTTTTTCATTTTTTTGGCGGTTGCTTCCGCTTTCCGAACCGACATTTTATGCTTTAAAATCGCGTCTGCAAAATCTTGACGCAAATGTTTTTCTACCTGTAAAATAGTGCGTGCGTGCCCAGTCGATATTTTTTTTTTTAATATTAATCTTTGAATATTGTCATTTAATTTTAATAGTCGAATTAAATTGGTAACGGTAGCGCGATCTTTTGCAACCATTTTGGCAATTTGGCCATGTGTTAACCCAAAATCTTCACTCAGTTTTTGGTATGCTTTCGCTTCTTCTATCGCACTTAAATTCTCTCGTTGTACATTTTCGATGATAGCAAATTGCAGTTGTTCTTTCGGTGAAACAGAGCGAATTATTACTGGGACTTCGATAAATCCGGCAATTTTAGAAGCTTCCAAACGCCTTTCACCTGCAATTAACTCATATTTTGAATTGTCTTTTTTGGTGACTATTATAGGTTGAATAATGCCACTTTCTCGTAAAGAATTTGCCAATTCCTCTAATTTTTCTTGATCAAACTCGATGCGTGGCTGAAATTTATTCGGCGAAATATCTATAATTTTTACAGTTGTAATCCCGGTCGTTTTATCCACCGACTCCGAACTTGAAGCGATGAGTGCATCTAAACCTTTTCCCAATCTTGAATTTTTCATCTTAAAATCACCTCTTTTGCTAAAGCCAGGTAATTTACCGCACCGCGAGATTTTATATCGTAATGAAAAATAGATTTTCCAAAACTAGGTGCTTCACTTAATTTCACACTGCGATGAACAACAGTATCGAAAACTTGTTCGCGAAAATACCTTCTCACTTCTTTCGCAACCTGCTGAGACAAATTCAATCTTTTATCGTAAAGAGTCAAAACCACACCCAAAATATTTAAGTTTGTGTTCAAATTTCGTTTTATCAAACGCACCGTATTGATGAGTTGACTGACACCTTCAAGTGCATAATATTCGCACTGAATTGGGATAATTACATCGCTACAGGCTGAAAGTGCGTTAACAGTAAGTAATCCCAAAGACGGTGGACAGTCGAGCAAAATATAGTCGTAATTTTGGACAACTTTTTGGAGAATATTTTTTAATTTATACTCACGAGAAAATTCTTTTACAAGTTCAATTTCTGCACCAGTTAAATCCATATTTGAAGATATTACATCTAGTTGTTTTAGGATGGGAGACGGCTTTATTACTTCTTCTATCTCAATTTTTCCAATCAATGCTTCGTAAATATTTGGATTTTTTTTTTCGACACCGACCCCACTTGACGCATTCCCTTGTGGATCAAAATCTACTAAAAGTGTCTTTTTCTCAAAAATTGCCAAGGCTGATGCTAAATTTATGGCAGTTGTGGTCTTGCCTACACCGCCTTTTTGGTTTACAATCGCAATTATTTTTGCCATAATTTCCCAATTATTTCCTTATTCGAACTATTTTTCTCTCGCCAATTTCAGGATGACTTATATTAAATATTTCTCTTTTTGTGAATTGTTCCACATCATCCATTTTTTTGCTTTTATATAAAATTATTTCGCCATCATCTTTCAACAACTTTAACATCCATTTTTTGAACTTTGGCAAAATCTTCACTGAACGACAAACAATTACATCAAACGATTTAAGCCACTCTTCATCCATATCTTCGAGCCGTGAAACAATCGTGAAACATCTTTTTAAGTCAAGTTTTTTAATTATTTTTTTAACAGACTGCATTTTTTTTTGCCTTGAATCCAATAAATAAATTTCCGAATTTGGATATAATATTTTGAGTGGAATTCCTGGTAAGCCTCCACCAGTCCCAAAATCGAGAATTTTTTTATTCG
Organism: uncultured Candidatus Cloacimonadota bacterium; assembly: GCA_964638205.1. GTDB lineage: Bacteria > Cloacimonadota > Cloacimonadia > Cloacimonadales > TCS61 > TCS61. The sequence continues at coordinate 4,276 of CAZWYK010000085.1, forward strand.
AAAAATCGAAATGATTGATTGGTAGAATAGAATCCAAAAAGTGAATTGTCCAAAAATCTTCTGGGACTGTTTTGCGAGAGACAAGATTAACAATGGCGTTTTCTTCTAACAAAAATTGATGATATTTTTGAAAAAGTTCAATCTTACCTTCTTTTGATATTTTCTTTAAATAATTTCTAAAAATTTCCTTTTTCATAACTTACATACTGCTATTTTAGGCACTTGATGTCAAGAGAAAAATATGGAATTTATTTCTTCAAACTAACCCTAAACTTTCTGATACACCGATTACCATTTTGATCAATAACTTCCAAAATGTGATTGCCTTCTAAAAAAGCAATTGCCTTGTTATGTTTGGTGGTCGATGTACCTAAATAAACACCATCTAAATACCAGAAAACTGTACTCTTTTTCTTTTGATGAACAAGTTTTACCGTTACTTTTTGCAACTTTCCGTCGATATTTCGTGGAATCCACAAGCGACTATTTTCGGTTGGATAAGTGATTTCAATAAAGTTGTGATGTGAATGGATTGTACATTTTCCGTTATGGGGTGGCAACCTGGAGATATTGTGACCACACTCACGCAAATATTGCGTAATGTGAGGCGGATAAATCAACACATTTTTACTTTTATGACTGTCTGCATCCCAACACATCGAACAAACCTCGTTTTCGCCAGTTTCTGAAACAAATATCTTTTGATGATACGGACACTTTTTTACAGTTTTGTTAATGTTGGGTGATAAAACCCACAGCGTATCAGAACAACTTGCACCCGCTAGAAATCCTGTTTCTTTGCAAATCCCGATGTATTTCATATCTTCAGAAGGTATTTCGAACCATTTTGTCGTTTTGGAAAGTGAATTATAGATATCAAATAAAATTGGCCCCGCAGATTGCGCGCCGCCAATAGCCGGATTTCCTTCGCCTGTAAAGTTTCCTGCCCAAACCGCAATTGTCCAGTCGGGACTAACGCCAACT
>CAZWYK010000086.1:0-5190 GCA_964638205.1 uncultured Candidatus Cloacimonadota bacterium
CTTCAACTTTAATATTTCCAATTGATAATTTTTTTCCAACTAAATTGTTTAATTGTGGATAACCGATTTTTGTTGGTAATTTGAAAATTTCTTGCGATAACTTGTCGCAATTTTTTAGAAGTGAAGAACCACCAGTCAGGGTTATGCCAGCTCTAAATCTATCTAAATTGTCAATTTGATTGAGAAGGTGCAACGCTCTATTCATAATTTCTCGCATGCGTGATTCGACAATTTTAGAAAGATATTCTGAATTACATTTTCGATTAGCAATGCCATTTACTTCTTCAATTTCAAATTCAGTATTTTCCACAACCTGAGAAAGCATGGCGTTGCCATAAGTTATTTTATATTCATCTGCGTTTTCTGGCGGAATTCGTAACCCAATAGAAATATCGTTTGTGATTTGCATCCCACCAATTGGCACTACCGCACTAAACTGAATACTTTTTTTATAGAAAATTGCAATGTCTGTTGTGCCACCACCGATATCAATGATGATTACACCCAAATCTAACTCTACTTCATTCAAAACAGATTTTGATGAAGCTATGGGTTCGAGAAAAATATTGTTAATTCTACTATGTCCACAATTATCTAAACATTTGTTTATATTTTGAATCGCACTTTTATCAGCTTGCACAACATGCACAAATGCTTCTAAAACAAATCCTGCCATATCAAGCGGGCTCTCAATGCCTGTCAAATTATCCAGATTATAACTTTGTGGAATAATATGAATGATTTCCAGATTTCTGTCAACTTGTCTTTTAGCAATACTTTTACGAACATCAGTAAAAATGTCATCTATGTGTGCTTGGGTAACTTTTTTATTGCCACTTTTATTTGGGTCTATGTTAGTTTTTCCTGTTTCATTTTCACTTTTAATGTGATCACCAGCAATGCCGATGTAGATGTTTTTTGCACGCATTTTTGCCATTTCTTCAGCTTCTGCTAGTGCTAGGCCAATAGATCTGCTTGCTTCGGCAATATTAATGACGATGCCTTTGCCCATTCCTTTTGCTGGACTGGTTCCGATGCCTTTAATCTCTATTTTCTCGGCATCATTAACTTGAGAAATAATCACGCAAATTTTGGTAGTACCAATGTCGATAGCCGTGATAATGTGTCCATTTTTCATAATTCCTCCGACCTAATAATTACTTCATCTTTGAAGCGCAAATCGATAATGTTTCCACTTTGAAAAGTTTTATTTTCCTCAATATATTTGAAACGCATTAATTTTTCATCAATTTTTCCATTTCCAAAAATAATTTTGTTACCGTTACTTTTGTCGACGAGATATATTTCGTTTTCATATGCATAAAATTCTGAAATATTATTGATGAAATCAGCATCAATACTAGTTAATTTATTCTCGAAAGCAAAGACACTATCGATAAATGTAGATACTATTTTTTGCCCGATAGAAGTATTTAATGAATCTAAATTTAGTGAAATTATCGGCAAATTCTCACTTTTTTTATCTAACACGACTTTATCTTTATCGAGAGGAATAATTTTTCCATTAGCAGTTTTAAGATAAAATTTTCCAATTCGTTCTTCGATTTTAATTTTTAATTTATTCGGGAAAATTTTCGTGGATTTAATTTTTTTAATACGAACGACATTCTCAAATTTTTTCTGCACATCAGTATTTGAAATAGTGAATAAATTTTTATTCAAAAAATCTGTTGAAAGATTTTCGAGAAAATTTGTTTCGAGCAGAATATTTCCAGAGAATTCAATTTTTTCAATGGTTAAAAAGTCTAATTTTAAGAACAAAATTCGCATTCCCCAAAAAATTGTGTATAATGTGATGATTCCCAAAATAATGTAGAAAAAATATCTTGTTGAACCGCTTCTTTTTTTCTGCATTAGTCCAAAACCTTGATCTCTAATTGCAACATAATATTAGTAGTTCGATAAACTTCTGACATCATTAAATTGATTAAGCTTTTTACATCTCGATACGTTGCGTTACCTTTGTTCACGATAAAATTAGCGTGTTTTTCACTGATTTGCGCACCACCGATTGTTTTGCCTTTCAATCCACATTCTTCGATTAATTTACCAGCAGCATGATTTTCTGGATTTTTGAAAGTACTTCCTAAACTTGGAAAATTATATGGATGTCGTATTTTTCGTAAAGCGATAATTTTAGCAGTTTCTGCCATAATTTCTTCTTTTGGTTTGGGTGCAAGGATAAAGCCTACTTTGGTGATGAAGCCGTTTATAGAGGATTTGCGATAGCCAAAATCAATTTCTTCTTTTTGATATTCTCGGATTTTGCCATCGTGGTCGATCACTTCAATAAATTCAATAAAATTTGAAATATTTTCCCCAAAAGCCCCAGCATTCATGCTGACTGCACCACCAATATTAGCGGGAACACCAGCGAGAAATTCTAAGCCACCCAATGTTAATTCTTTCATTTCATCAATGAATTTAGAGATTTTGTAGTTAGCAGAAACCAAGACTTCATTGCCATTTACTTCACAAAATTTTGGAATAAATTTATCTAAAATAATCACTGTATCGCGGGTATTTCCAAACAAAATATTTGATGCTGCTCCAACTGGGAAGATGTTCAGGTTAGATTTTGCGGTTGCGGTAATGATTTCGGAAATTTCTTTAATTTTGTGAGGTGCAAAAAGATTTTTTGCTTTATCGCCAATGCCGAGGTGAGAGAATTCGCGTAAAGATGTATCAATTGCGGCGGTTTCCAAAAGTTTTTCGTCGAAGATTTTACTCATTATTTTTTCCTTTCAAAAAAAGTTCTCCAAATTTATAGATGTCGCCTGCACCAATTGTAATGAGGAAATCGTCAGCTTTTGCCAGTTCATTAATTTTATTGACAATATTTCCATTTTGTTCAACATAATAAACATTTTTATGACCAGATTGAATCGCCATATCAGCGATTAATTTACCGGAAACGCCATCAATTGGTTTTTCTCTTGCTGGAAAAATGGGGGTAACAATTAGCACATCGGACTGAAAGAAAGAACGTCCAAATTCTTGATGGAAGTCACGTGTCCGTGAGTACAAATGTGGTTGGAAAATTGCAATAATACGTTTGTTCGTGTTATTTTTTACACTTTTTAAGGTTGCTAAAATTTCGGTTGGATGATGGGCATAATCATCGTAAAGTGTAATGTTATCGCGCTTTCCTTTAAATTCAAATCTGCGAAATACGCCTTGATAGTCGGCGAGTCCTTTTTGAATTAAAGCAAATGGGATTTCAAGTTCTAAACCAGTTGCGACGGCGAGAAGTGAGTTCTGAATATTGTGAATTCCAGCGACGCTCAGGAATATTTCACCCATTTTTTTATCGTTTACGATCAGCTCGTATTTTGTTTTGAATTTTTTCATTTCGATGTTTTCTGCCCGAATTTCAGCTTGCTTTGAAAGACCATAAGTTACTACTTTTTTATGGAGTTGTGGTAAAATAGACTGCACTCCGATATCATCGAGACAACAGATAATGCTTCCAAAAAAAGGGACTTTATTGGCGTATTCAATGAACGCATCTTTGACGCCGTCAAGGTTTGCGTAACAGTCTAAGTGGTCGGCTTCGATGTTGGTAATTCCAGCAATTATAGGACTTAATGTTAGGAATGAACGGTCAAATTCATCGGCTTCGACGACGATATGCTTGCCTGAACCGAGCAAATTATTTGAACCAAAATTCTTTACGATTCCACCAACAATTACAGTTGGATCAAGATTTGCAGTATTCAAAACCATGCCAACCATTGAAGTGGTAGAAGTTTTTCCATGTGTTCCAGCGATGCCAATTCCAAAGCTCATTCGCATAATTTCCGATAACATTTCGGCACGCCTGATGACGGGAATTTTTTTGGCAAAAGCAGTCGCAATTTCGGGGTTATCGTCCTTTATTGCGGATGATTTAACAACAACATCAGCATCTTGAATAACTGCTGCGTCGTGTCCTTGCGTGATTTTAGCACCTCTTGATTTTAGATGTTTTGTGATTTCTGTTTCGGCTAAATCAGATCCAGAAATAATAAATCCTTGATTGAGAAGCAATTCTGCAATACCACTCATTCCGATGCCACCAATTCCCACAAAATGAATCTTTTTTATTTTACCAAACATAATTTAGCACTTTGTGTAAATTGTTGATGCAATATTAGTTGCAGCTGTTAAATGTTTTGACTCAGAAAAATTATTTTTCATATTTTTAATCTCATTTTGCATAAAATATATCTCTTTTTTTAATGTGTGCGAATTTAATTTTTCTTGTTTTATTATGCAAGCGACTTTTTTATTTTTTAGCTCTAAGGCATTAAAGTATTGGTGATTTTCCGCAGCAGTTGGAAGTGGAATAATGATAGATGGGATTTTCTTTGTTTCGATTTCAGCAAGTGTTAATGCACCACCACGAGTAATAATGAGGTCGATAGAGTTATATATTTTGTCAATTTCATGAGTAAAGTCAAAACTATAAATTCCTTTTTTATTTTTTATTTTTTTTTCATAAATTAGGAAAGTATACTTACCTATTTGCCAAATTATTTCAATCCCTTTTGCTAAAAGTTCATCAATTATTTCGAAAAAAACTTTATTGATAATTGCAGAACCTTGACTGCCACCTGTCAGAAAAATTTTGAAAGAATTTTTTTCTAAGCCAAGTTTAGCGAAATCAATTTTTTCAATGGTTTCACTAATGTTAATTGGATTTCCAGTAAAAATAGATTTCCCATTAGGTAAATATCTTTGTGCGTTTTTATTGCCTAAAAAAATATTTTTTGCAAATTTGCTCAAAAATTTTGTAGTCAAGCCAGGATAACTATTTTGTTCTTGCAGAAAGATGGGAATACGTTTTAATTTAGCGGCAATTCCAACGGGACCACTAACAAATCCACCTGTTCCAACGAACGCATCAGGTTTGAATTTGTTGATAATGAGAATTGAACTTACGATACTTTTGAAGAGTTTGAAGGGGAATAAAAAATGACGAAGTGTAAATTTTCGATACAATTTTTGGACATTAATTTTTTCAAAGGTAATGTCAGTTTTACTAATAATTTGCTCTTCCATACTGTGTATATTGCCAACAAAAATGATTTTTGCATCGAGTTTTTGCAATTCTTTCGCAATTGCTAATGCTGGAAATATGTGCCCGCCAGTTCCACCAGCTGCAATGATGATTGTTTTTGGGGGCAT
>CAZWYK010000087.1:0-5127 GCA_964638205.1 uncultured Candidatus Cloacimonadota bacterium
AAGAATTGCCTAATGTGGGCGATATTTTTTATGATATCACTACCAAACCACCTGGCACAATTGAGTGGGAATAGATTAAATAATCATCAAAAATTTCCTTACCAAAAACCGCCCCCATCGGGGCGGTTTTTTTATGAAAAAAAATACTCTCCCAAAATAACCAAAATTTGCATTTTTGAAAAAAAATCCGTTTTTCCATTTTTTTTGTTTCAACGAAAAGCGTGATTTTGCGGATTTATCATTTTGTAACTACAATTAAAACAGGTAGTTACGCTTTATTCACGAAAAATAACATAAAATAATCTCCAACTTGGAACAACTTGTTGGCGAAATGAGTAAACGCTTCCACCGCAAACGCAGGCAAATTGAAAATGAGTAAAACAAGTAAGGTTGTTCTCGCTTTTTGTGAGGACAACTATGTTTCAAGTGAGAACGACCTCGCTTTTAGCAAAAAACCTCTCCCCGCTTCGGCGGGGAGATACAAAGAAGCTTGAAGTAAGGAAGTAAGTAGAAATATTTATTCAAACACTAAAACCGCTCCAAATGGAGCGGTTTTTGCTTGTAGTTAAAAAATAACATTTGACAGAAAAACACTCAAAAGCAAATTTATTTTTATTCATAAAAGGAGATTGTTATGCAATTACATCAAAAATTTATCGAAGTCGCAAAAGCAAATCTAAAAAAAATAGCAGTTCACGACATTGCTACAGAAAAAGATATAACTTACGAAAAAATGTTGATAGTTTCATTGATTTTGGCAAAAAAAATATCTAAATTTAAAAGTAAATACATTGGTATAATGGTGCCAACCTCTGCTGGCTGTATGCTCTCAGTTATCGGTAGTTTGATGGCTGGAAAAGTTCCAGCGATGATAAACTATTCCACAGGTGCACGCGAAAATGCTAAGTATGCTCAAGAAAAATGTTCATTTAAAACGATAATTACGAGTAGGAAGCTTTTGGAAAAAATTAAGGTTAAACCGATTGATGGAATGATATTTTTGGAAGATATTGTCGCTTCACTTTCATTATTGGATAAATTACCAGCGTTATTCAAATCTAAGCTTCCAACCAATGTTTTGACGAAAAAAGTCCACGCAAGTTCCATCGAAGATGAAGCTGTAATTCTCTTCACAAGTGGAAGTGAGAAAGAGCCGAAAGCAGTACAGCTTTCTCACAAAAACATAACACATAATTTGGAAACACTTCCTGCTACCGTTGGGTTGACGAAAGAGGATATTTTTCTTTCAAATTTACCTCTATTCCATGTTTTTGGAACGACTGCTAATTTTTGGCTGCCGCTCACAATGGGTGCTACTTCAGTAACATATCCGAATCCATTGGACTACAAAATTGTGTGTAGATTAGTTAAAGAATATAATATTACTGTGATGGCTGGGACGCCTGCTTTTTATCATGGCTATTTGAAAAAATCTCGCAAAGGAGATTTTAGTTCAATTCGATACGCATTATCTGGTGCAGATATTCTAACGAAACAGCTCTATGATGGTTTTTTGGAAAAACACGAATTAACACTTCATAATGCTTATGGAACTACCGAAACAAGTCCAGCCATTACGATTAGTACACCAGAGGATAATAAATTTGGTAGCGTTGGAAAAGCATTAAATGGTGTTCAAATAGAAATTCGAGACCGCGAAACAGATGCAACCTTAGAAGTTGGTTCCGTTGGGAAAATCTATGTGAAAGGTGATAATGTAATGACTGGGTATTTGGGGGATTTAGAAGAGACATCACGCAGTATTCACAACGGTTGGTATGATACTGGTGATATGGGAATGATTGATGAAGATGGTTTCCTGTGGCATAAGGGTCGCTTGAAACGATTCGTCAAAGTCGCTGGCGAAATGGTTTCACTTGTGAGAGTAGAAGAAACTCTTACCGAGATTTTACCAGAAGGTGTGGTCTGTTGTGTGGTCGATGTGCCAAATCCAACCAAAGGTGCAGATGTAGTTGCTGCGGTTACAACGGGTGAATTCGATAAGAAAAAAGTAATTAAACAGCTGAAAAAAGATTTGCCAGCTATTGCCATTCCAAAAGAATTTCACATTATTGAAGATATTCCAATGATGGGTAGCGGGAAAGTTAATTTTCGTGAAGTTGAGAAAATTTGTCGAAAACGGCAAGCTGCAAAATAATAAAAAGCCCCGAAAAATCCGGGCTTTTAATTATTCAGTATTTGCCAAATATTTAATTTACTTCTGTATAAACACTGACGAATTTTTTGCCAGCTTTTTTGGTTTCATATTTTACAAAACCATCAATTAAACTAAAAATAGTGTAATCTTTACCTAGTCCAACATTGTTTCCAATGTGAATTTTAGTACCGCGTTGACGTACCAAAATGTTACCAGCTGCCACAAACTGACCACCATATTTCTTTACACCTAAATATTGCGGATTACTATCTCTACCGTTTTTACTACTTCCGACGCCTTTCTTATGTGCCATAATCCACTCCTAATTTACAATTTCGTTAATTTTAATTTCAGTATATTTTTGGCGATGTCCATTCTTTTTCTGGTATCCTTTTCTGCGTTTCTTCTTGAATACAATCACCTTTTTATCTTTAAAATGATTAATTACTTCAGCGCTGATTTTCGCACCTTCGATAGTTGGTTGCCCAATTTTTATATCTTCACCGTCTTTCAAAAAGAGAACACGAGAAATTTCTAGTTTTGAGCCAATTTCTTGTTCACTTAAAAACGGAACTTTTACAATCTCATCTTTCACAACTTTTAGCTGTGTTCCTTTAAAATCCACTATTGCGTACATTTTTTCTCCTTAAATTTACAATCGGAACGACAAAAAGTTTCCATATAGATATGTTGTCAAGTGCTATATCGTAAAGTTATTTCCTGCTTGGTGATTTGCGAGAAAACTTTGAATTCATCGAGCTTTATGTTTGAGCTTCCTTCAATCTCAATCTGCTTATTCTCATTTTGTAAAATTTGTGGATTTTCTTCTAAAAATGCTTTTATGTTTTTGTGAACCACAATGCGTAAGGGCTCATTTTTGAGGAAGTATTGGGTGCGTTGTAGCCAGCGTGAAATGCGAATAGCGATTGAATCTCGTGAAATTAATCTGCCTGTTCCGTTGCAATGCGGACATTGTTCGGAGTAGGTGAGAAGTAAACTTCCACGCGTTCTTTTGCGAGAAATTTCTACTAAACCAAGTGGACTGAAAGGATAAACTTTGTGTTTGGCTCTATCGTTTTTCAAGCCTTCTTTCAGAGTAGAGAAAACTTTTTCCTGATTTTCTTCACTTTTCATATCGATGAAATCTATCACCAAGATTCCAGATAAATCTCGCAAACGGATTTGGCGTGCAATTTCTTTTGCCGCCTCAATGTTCGTGACTGCAATTGTTTGGTTATAATCGTTCTTACCTGTGAAACTACCCGTGTTGATGTCGATAGCTACGAGTGCTTCTGTTTGTTGAATAGTAATGTTACCACCACTCGGTAACTTTACGCGAGCATTGAAAATGAGTTCAATCTCTTTTTCCACGCCGAAAACATTGAAGATTGGCGTATCTTCACCATAAAATTCGATACGTTCAGTTAGTTCTGGTGTAATGGCTTTCAAATGGTTTTTTATTTTTTCCGAGATTTTTTTATCATCAATGATTAGTTTGTCTACTTTGGAATTAAATAAATCTCGAATTAGTGAGAAGGACAAGCTGTTGTCATCATATACACAATATGGTGCTTTCGCGTGTTTCATTTGTTTTTGCACTAACTTCCAAGTTTGGGAAAGTCCACTATATTCACGCGTGAAATCTTTTTTGTCAATGTTTACGGTATCTGTTCGCACGATAACGCCGGCTTCTTTTTCTTTGACGGATTTTAGAATACTATGAATTCTTGTTCGTTCAATTTTAGATGTGATTTTGCGTGAGATGTAAACTTTTCTGGCATTTGGTTTGTAGACGATAAATTTTCCAGGTAGCGATATTTTACCAGAAACGCGTGCTCCTTTCTTTTGAATTGGGTCTTTTGTAACTTGCACGATAATTTCTTGCCCTACCGATAAAATTTTTCCGATGTTACTTGAGTCGCCTTTCAAGAAAAGTTTTTGTTTTGCTTTTGGTACACTCGATGTAGAAATGTCGCGGTAGTGCAAAAATGCTGCTCGCGGCAGCCCAATATCGATGAAAGCCGCCCCCATCCCCGGTAAAACATTACTGATGATACCCTTGTAGATGTTGCCAATGACAACCTGTTGTTCTTTTCTCTCGGCGAATAATTCGACGAGTTTGTGGTCCTCTATAATTGCAATCCTTGTTTCGAAAGGGTTGACATTTACTATTATTTCACAATGCATAACACTCCTTTTAAATATGAAAATGTACTTATTGAATTATTGATTTTTGAGTCAAGTCATTTCTGTATTTCATTTTTCTTGACAGTGAAACTCGGAAAAAAAATATGTCGTTTCAATTGTTGCGAGGTGGAGCAGTTTGGCAGCTCGTCGGGCTCATAACCCGGAGGTCGCAGGTTCAAATCCTGCCCTCGCTACCATTTAATTTAGGCGGCGTAGCTCAGTTGGTTAGAGCATCGGAATCATAATCCGGGTGTCCGGGGTTCAAGTCCCTGCGCCGCTACCATATATTAAGAGCGCCAATAGCTCAGTTGGATAGAGCAACGGATTTCTAATCCGTAGGTCAGGGGTTCGAATCCCTTTTGGCGTGCCATTTTTCGAGGTGGATGTAGTTCAGCGGTAGAGCACCGGATTGTGGTTCCGGCTGTCGCGGGTTCAAATCCCGTCATCCACCCCATTTTTTATTTTAGCCAATTTTCCTTTTTTTTGATTATTTTATTCTTATCGTTATTGTTGGCATTGTCCTCATTAAACCACAAAAAAAATATACTTGCTAATACCAATTACCTTGACTGTTACTCGTAATTATCATTTATTCTTAATTCATGATTTTCGCGATGCATCCTTTATTGTAGCCGCTCTCATAATATGTTAATAAAAACTATTTGACAAATAATGATATCTCTACAGCATCGAACGAGAGATGTTTAATGGAGATCTTGGTGACTCAGAAAATGGGGGAGGCTCCCTAATTGTAAATCCAACAACAGATGATAGTGGTTTTG
>CAZWYK010000088.1:0-5087 GCA_964638205.1 uncultured Candidatus Cloacimonadota bacterium
ATTAACGAGTCTATAGCTTTCTTTTCTGCCATTTTGAACTCCTCCTGTATTTTTTTAAATAAATTTTGTTGTTAATCCATTTTCAGGTTAATATCAGTCAAGTATTTTTACATTTTTTTTATAAAAAAAAGACCCTCTCAAAATAAACGAAATTTTCATTTTTGTAACAAAAGTGTCATTTTTGACACACATTTTCCGTTTTTCTATTTTTTTGTTTCAACGAAAAGCGTGGTTTCGTGAATTTATCATTTTGCAACTGTAACTAAAACAGATAGTTACGCTTCACTCACAAAAATAATATAAAATAATCTCCAACTTGGACCAACCTGTGGGCGAAATGAGTAAACGCTTCCACCGCAAACGCAGGCAAATTGAAAATGAGTAAAACAAGTAAGGTTATTCTCGCTTTTTGTGAGAACAACCTCACTTTTAGCAAAAAACCTCTCCCCGCTACAGCGGGGAGATACAAAGAGAAAAAGATGAATAATAAGATGCTGATTTCGATAGGTAAACTAAAATTCTCATAGCTTGGTGCTGTTTAGTTTTTGCTAAGCAGCCTTGATGGAAATGGCAAGCATAAGAACGAAATTATCAACTCGTTTTGCGGTAATGTAAAAAAAATAAATCGTTAATTAGTCTATCTTTTTTTAAAAAAAAGTAGACAAGAAAGAAAAAGTGGAATTATGAAAAAGATTACAATAGTTTTACTGCTGTTATTGGTAACAGTAGGGGTGTTTGGAGAAGAAAAAGACAAAAAAAACCCTTTTGGTTTGACCACATCTGTTGGTGTGTCTACGATTATAGCTCAAGGGGTGTTTATAGATATTGGTTTAGGTAATCAACAAGAAGATTATTATTTTCTTTGTAATTTCTTTTTCGATTAACTGTCATTCATATACAACAAATGCTCATCAATACATAGTAGAACAAGCTTATGAATTATTGAAAATAGATTAAGAATACGAATTTACACGAAAAGACACAAATTGAAATCTATTAAGAAATAGTTAAACCAAAAACCGCTCCAAGTTGAGCGGTTTTTTTATTTGTATTTATAAGTTGCTGTTTTACTCTTCTGTTAGATCTATACTACGACTACGGAATCCGTAACCCATTACATCATGAATAGATGTGAGTAGCACAAACGCTTTCGGATCCACATCTTTGATGATTTCTCGCATCATTGCTACTTGTCGTCTGTTCATAGCACAAAAAAGCACTTTTCGTTCTTTGCCAGTGTAGCCACCTTCTGCTTTGAAAAATGTTACACCACGGTTAATTTTATCATAAATTTCATTTTTGATTTTTTCTGATTTTTCTGAGATTATATAAATCCCTTTTACATATGGTAAACCTTCTGAAGCAAGGTCTGTGAGACGTGAAGTGATGAATAAGTTTATGTAGCCAAAAATAATTAGTTTTGGATCTTTGAACACAATTCCAACGGTGAAGATAATCGCTGTTTCAACAATCCAATAACCCATTCCAATGGAGACACCTGTTTTCTGTTTTAGGAAGGCTACCGGTATATCTGTCCCCCCGGTAGACCCCTTAAATCGGAAGATAATCCCAAGTCCTAAACCGAGCAAGACAGATCCCGCTATTGCTGATAAATAGATGTCTTCTGGTGGAAGTAATGAATAAATTTCTTTTCCGTTTTCCAAAAAAGTGTATTTTGCTAAATTTTTTATAAATCCTAATTTATGTAACGAAGACAAGCTCAGAAAATCAGCGAAAAATGCTGTTGTTAACATTCCAAAAAGTGATCCAATGCCAAATCTTTTTCCCAAAAAAATGAAACTCAAAATAAACAGTGGGGTGTTGAAAATCAACATCGAAATGCCAATGGGGACATCAAAGAAATGAAACAAAATTTGCCCTAAGCCACCAACGCCACCAGGTACGATTTTATAAGGCACCAAAAACCAAGAATAGGCAATCGCAAAAATAATGGCACCACCAGTAATGCCTAGATAATTCACAAAATTTCGTTTAATATTTTTAACCATGTTAACCTCCATACATTGCCCAATATTAATTTCAAATTTTAAGGTCAATAACTTTATTGCAAAATTTTTTACAAAAGATGATTTGACAATTAAATGAATAAAATTTCCGTTTACCAAAATGAAATATTTTCAAAAAAGAGAGAAAAAAATGAATAGGATTTTGCAAGTAGAAAATCTAACGGATGCAATGCGAGAACTGGAAAAAATAGAAGTTTCTTCACGTGGTGTAGTCGTGATGGCTCCCAAAATGTTTGGCGTTGGAGTCAAATTGACTAACCTGAAAGTGGGTGCTGCCAATATTTTGAAACAAGAAATGCTTTCAATCGGAGGAGATACAGCAGTAGCACGTGGTGTCGTGAATGGTACCAAAGAAATTAGCGATGTAATTTTGTTGTGTAATATCGATAAATTGCAAAAATTAACCAAAAAATTAGGAAATCAAACCATTTTTGGGCTACCTAAAATCTGTGAATATTTAACAGAGGTAGTGGACGATTTTTTGCATCACAAATTTCATGAATTGAATTTTAACAACAATAAGATAGAGCTTCAACCCACGAAAATAATGGGTATTTTGAATGTAACTCCGGATAGTTTTTCGGACGGAAATAAGTTCACAAATGTAGAAATAGCAGTTCAGCATGCTGAAAAAATGGTTGAGAATGGTGCAGATTTTATCGACATAGGAGGTGAATCTACTAGACCAAATGCTCCAAAAATTGATGCAAAAACAGAATTGAAACGCGTTATTCCGATTATCGAAAAACTTCCCAAAACTGTCCCTATTTCAATTGATACCACCAAAGCGATAGTTGCTCGAAAAGCGATTGAAGCTGGAGCTTCCATCGTGAATGACATCAGTGCGCTTTGTTTTGACGCTAAAATGGTAGAAGTTTTACAGGATTTCCCAAAAGTGTCTGTAGTTTTGATGCATATGTTGGGCAATCCGCAAAATATGCAAAAAAATCCAGTTTACACAGATGTAATTGATGAAATTCTAGAGTTTTTTTCTGAGCGCATCAAATTTTGCGAAAAAAATGGAATTTTGCGTGACAGAATAATTCTCGATCCAGGCATTGGTTTTGGTAAAATGCAAATTGATAATTTGCAAATTCTCAAAAAAATAGCGGAATTTAAATCTCTGAATCTGCCTATAATTTTAGGAGCATCTCGCAAGAGTTTTATCGGTAAAATTGATGGTTCAAATTGTGATGAAAGATTGGCAGGAAGTTTGGCAACGACAGCTTTGGCATTTCAAAATGGTATTGAAATTGTGCGTGTTCACGATGTTTTGGAACACAAAAAAATGTTAAAAACTTTAATAGAAATTAGGAAAAACTGATGAATATTTTTATCCCGACACTTGCAGATATTTTGGATATTGTCATTATTGCACTCATTTTGTACGCTTCAATTTTGGTGCTGAGAAAGTATGGTGGTTACCAGATTTTAGTAGCTTTGGCATTTATTTTTGTCTTTTATGTTTTGGTAACTTTGTTAGATTTGAAAATGGTTTCATCTGTTTTAAAAGTGTTCAAAGATTATTGGATAATCCTTTTTATCATCCTCTTTCAACAGGAAATTCGGAGTTTATTTACAAAATTTGCTCACAATAAAAATTTGAAATTCATCTTTTCATCGGCGAGCAAATCAACTTATTCACTACTTTTAAATGCCGTTTCAATTATGTCTTTCAGGAAAATTGGTGCTCTTATCATTATCGAAAATGAACGAAAATTGAGCGAATTTATCGAAAGTGGGGAAATGATAGATGCCAATATTTCGGTAAAATTATTGCTAACAATTTTCAATAATAAAACCATTTTACACGATGGTGCAGTAGTTATTCGTGGCAACAGAATTCACGCTGTAAAAGTAGTTCTACCACTTTCAGAAAACTTGGAATTTACCCAAAAATTTGGGACTCGTCACCTTGCTGCAATTGGCATTACAGAAACAACAGATGCAGTTGGTATTGTTGTTTCAGAAGAATCTGGTAAAATATCTTTTGTAAAGAAAGGTGAGATTACTACCGATATCTCCATCGATGAATTAGCCCAAATAATCAAAGATGAAACAAGATAAAAGACCTTTTTTAATTGCTCTTACGGGTGGCATTGCATCTGGGAAAACAGCTGTTTCAAAATGGTTTGCTCAGAAGGGATTTGTCGTCTTTTCTGCTGATGAAATTGGTCATCAAGTTTTGCGAAATGAAACGATAATCACGGCAGTTACCGCAATTTTCGGAAATTCAATTTTAGTTAAAAACCAGATTAATCGAAAAATTTTGGGAAAAATGGTTTTTGCAGATTTTACTAAATTACAAAGATTAAATGAAATAATTCATCCGTTTATTTTTAATGAAATGCAAAAAATAATTGATAATTGTAAAGAAAAATATCTTGTTTTTGAGGTTCCACTTTTATTTGAAAATGGACTTGAAAAATGTTTTGATTTAACAATTAATGTCTTTTCAAAAAAGAGCTTACGAATTGAACGATTAAAAAAAAGAGATAATCTTTCCGAAAAAGAAATTTTGGCAAAAATGGAAACACAATTACCAGATTATCTCAAAATAGAAAAAGCTGATATTAGTGTAGAAAATAACTCTACTCTTGACAAAATATATGGGACGTTAGAAAAGATTTATGAATATTTACCGAGGTTTTCAAAAAAGAAAATTCAAAGAATGACGGAGAAAAAATGAAAAAAATAGCTTTGGTCTTATTGTGTATGTTAGCATTGTTAAATGCAGAAATAATCCTTAATTCCAATTTTAATAATAGTTCTATACTTACTCCAAGTAAACTATCAATGCATCATTCAGTTAGTTTTATGAGTGGTTATTCAACTTCGCAAAATGGTTTTTACCAATCGCTTTATACTAACCATTTAGACTATAATTTTTCCGAAAAGTTAAAGCTGAAATTAGATTTGAATTTTGTTAATTACGGTCAATTTCAAAATAATTTATCATTTTCAGAAAATAATAGTCAAACGAAGATATTGCCAAATTTATCGTTAGATTATCAGCCGAACAAGAATTTACGAATTTCCTTTGAAATAAAGCAATATAAC
>CAZWYK010000089.1:0-5077 GCA_964638205.1 uncultured Candidatus Cloacimonadota bacterium
AATCAGGTCAAGTAATAGATAGTGCTGCCTACAATTTATTTGGCGTTGGTTTTGCTCTATTAGACAACAGACCCGATTTCGAAAACAGAGCACAAGTTATTAATAGTACTTCGCACCACAACACAATAGGATATGAGGTAAGTGAATATGGCTCGGTTCTTAATAGTAATGCAAGTCATAATGTCTTCGACGGTTTCAAATTAAGAGATGATTCTAAAGTAGTTAATTGTACATCATACAATAATTCTAGGGGCTTTGTTCTAGAAGAGTCTAGCAAGGTATATGACAGCAGTGCAATAAATATTCGGGTGGGCGCATTTGATTTATCTGATGACAGTCAGGTAGTAAATAGCGTAGCTAAGGATATAGGTGCAGGATTTTATTTAAGAAATAATTCTGTATGCGATAATTGTATAGTCATAAACTCGTCTTCCCAATATGGTCAATCTGAAGGGGGATTTATATTAAATGATTTTTCAGAAGTTAGGAATAGCGAGTGTAATCAAAGTATAACAAATGGGTTTGTATTACATGATTATTCAACTGTAAAAAATGTTTCTGCAAATTTCAACAAATACAGTGGAATTTTTCTTAAAGATAACTCTAAATTAATAGGTGATAATTCTAGATCTTGTTATAATAATCACTTATCTCTTTCTGGAACAGCGGATATAATGTTAAAGGGGGGACTAATTGATGCTTCTTCTGTTTATTCTTCTACGAGAATTATAGGCCTTTCGAGTCCAATTTCAATAGAAGGAAACTCCCACATAAATTATGCTCTAGATAGTGAAGGTTGGGTAACCTATAATGTCTTTGATAACTGGATTGGAGAACATCAGTTTGATTATTTTATTTATGATGGCGTAGCTTTTGATGAGGCAACGGTTTATATGGAGATTAATCCACCAATTCCTGAAGAAAATCATCCGCCAACAATGGAGAACCAAAATCTTAATTTATATAGTGATGAACTTTTCACTCTTTATTTTGATGCGGATGATATAGATAAAGATAACCTAGAGATCGGGGCTTATATGATTGGGGGACCCTCCTGCTACGAAAGTGCTGGATTCTCCGGTGGCGTGGGAGGAGCATTACACGCAGATTTATCTGAAGGAGAGTGTATTGGAGAAACATTTACACAGGGAAAATACAGAGCAAAGGATATTCCTCATGGAGAATATTCCAACATAATTGACCTTAATATTACCGTTTTAGATGGAACTAGGGAAGAAAATTTTGCCCCGATAGCAAAAGATGTATACAGGGCCGTTAGATTGGAAAAAGGGTCGCTTGTCTTTCATTTACCGTCATTGAATATTGAGTTAGATAAAAATGGACAGCAAAGTGGGACTTATTACTCTTTATTTTATCCTAATGTTGAGATATTACCTTGTGACAATGAAATTCCATCACCGCCCTCACCAAGACCACATAAACCAACCGAAGAATTAATGTATTTGCCAGATGATGGTCCAAGAAGATCTGGATATATAAGCCTATTAGATCAAATAGTAAACTTCTTCAAAAACATATTTTAAACTAGCTTGACACCCATTACAAGAATCTATTTAAATCAATTAACACCCACATTCCCATGGATCAATTGTCCTATTATTCTAGACCAGAGATAAAGAAAGAAATAGCTTTCAGTTCTAAAAATAGAGAAACTTCTGCGATGTATGGCATAGGCAAGTTTGGTAGAAGGCCAGATATGATCCAATTTGAAAATGATGTAACAGAAATGGTTAAAAGCGGAGCAACCTCATTTCACACCTCTGAAGAACATTGGAGCAATCCATTAGACTTAAAACCAGGGATGACAAAAAAAGCCTTAGATCAGCTAAGAACAGGATGGGATTTAGTTTTAGATATAGATTCTCCAGATCTAGAAGACTCTAAGAAAATAACTCATTATTTAATTGAAGCAATAAAATTCCATGATGTAAAATATGTTTCTGTAAAATATTCAGGTAACAAAGGATTCCACATAGCAATTCCATTCAAGTCTTTTCCAAATAAAGTGAATGAAGTTTCAACAATAGATTTATTTCCCGAGGGACCCAAAACAATAACAGAATATTTAGTTAATATGATCACTTCTCCCCTAATCGAAAAGTACGGAGAAGAAATGAGGGATAAGATTGAAATAGACACAGTACTGATCTCAAATAGACACATGTTTAGGGCACCATATTCAATGCATGAAAAATCCGGACTAGTAAGTTTACCAATCCCTCCTAGAGAAGTATTAACTTTTAATAAGGCAAATGCGGCCCCAGAAAAAGTAGAACCAACAATAAGATTCTTAGATGATTCACACGCACAACCGGGAGAAGCCACTTCTTTGATAACCCAAGCATTTGATTGGCATACCAGAAATGTTCAAAGAAAACAAACATATGAAGAACTACCTCAGCAAAAACACTCAAAAAAATATGATGAAATTACCGAAGCAATCCCTGAAGAATATTTCCCGCCGTGCATAAAGAAAGGCTTGGCAGGGATAAGCGATGGGAGAAAAAGATTTCTTTTCATATTGATCAATTTCCTAAAGTGTGTAGGATGGAATATGGAGGAATTGGAAGGGAGAATATGGAAATGGAATAAATCATTGGAAGAGCCACTTAAAGAAGGATACGTAATGTCCCAACTATCTTGGCATAAAGTAAACAAAAAGAAAGTATTGCCTCCTAATTACTCAAATAAGGCCTATTATGCAGACATGGCAATATTACCAGAAGAAAATATAACAAATAAGTTCAAAAATCCAGTAAATTACACACTTTCTGTGTTCAGATTCAAAAAGAAGAAAAAGAAAAGTAAACATCCAAAACCTTTATAAATAAAATAAGTACCTCAACCATAGCGAAAAATGGGAAGAATAAAAACTACATTAATTAAGAGAACAGCACACAAGCTTTTCAGAGAAGACCCTAGCAAGTTTAAGAAAAATTTTGAAGAAAACAAAGTTATTGTGGCAGAATCAGTGGAAACAGAATCAAAAAAATTTAAGAATATCATTGCAGGTTATTTAACTAGACTTGCAAAAAAGCAATCATTATAATCTTTACAGTAATGTAAAAACCGCAGGAGGATTCTTAAAATGACTGAAGAAAACACAGCAAAAAAAGTAAAAAAAAGTGACGACGCTATTGTTTTTGTTGGCGGAAAGCCCTTTATGAATTATGTAACTGGTGTAGTAATGCAGTTCACAACCAAGAATGCACAAGAGGTTGTAATTAAATCTCGAGGAAAATTTATTTCTAGAGCAGTAGATATCGCAGAAGTAACCACAAAAAGATTCTTAGAAGATGCAATTCATGTATCTGATATAAAACTTGATAGTGAAGAGTTTGAAAACAAAGAAGGAAAACAAGTTAGGGTTTCCACCATGGAAATAACTCTCAAGCGCAAATAAATCCTCTTTCTTTACTTTTTTATACAATTTAGAATAGCTTGCCAACCACCACAAAATAATTTATATACTCTTTTTCGCCTTTTAAAACCAAAAGTGGAAAAATACATAAAATGTTTAGAATGCAAAAAATTATTTAAGTATCTTACTTGGAAACATCTTAAACAACATAATTTAACACCAAAGAAATACAGAAAAAAATATCCCAATTCTAAATTCATTTCAGATTATTCTCTTGAGAAGATGAAATATTATCAACAAAAAAACAATCCTATGAAGGGAAAGAAAAACCTACAAAGAGCAATGTTAAATAAACTCCAATTTGGAAAGGATCACTCAAATTATGGAAAAAGTCTCTCAGAAAAAACCAGAAAAAAGATTTCAGAAACAAAGAAAAGATTATTTCGAGAAGGAAAAATTAAACATCCTTGGATTGGAAGAAAGCATACTAAGAAGTCTAAAGAAAAGAACAAAATAAAACACAAAAAAGAAAATTTATCTAAAGAAACTCTAGAAAAAATGAGAAAATCTCACAAAGGAAAAAATTCACATAGAAAAGGGATAAAGTTAGAAGAAGAATATGGATGTAAAAAGGCAAATGAAATAAGAAAAAAACATTCTGCTTCAAAAAAAGGCATGTATGGAGGCGAGAAAAATCCAAAATGGAACAACGGCATAAAAAATCATAAAGGGTATATTTATATTTACAGCCCAGACCACCCGGGGAATAATCAGGGATACGTTCCAGAGCATCGCCTAGTTATGGAGAAAAACATTGGAAGATATCTAAAACAAGAAGAGGAAATACACCATCTTAATGGAATTAAAAATGATAATCAGATAAATAATCTAATTTTGTTAAAGAACAGGAGCGAACACAGAAAATTGCACAAAGGAGAAACAAGCCCTTGTTGGAGAGGAGGACTCTCAAAAGAGAAATACCCAAAAGAATTTAATAATAAGTTAAAAGAAAAAATAAGAGAGAAGTATAAAAGAACTTGTCAACTATGTGGCATAAAAGAAAGTGAGTTAAAAGGGTTTTATAAAAAATTATCTGTCCACCACATAAACTATACAAAGAAAGATTGCAGGGAAGGTAATCTTATGGCTTTGTGTCCTAGTTGCGACAGAAAAGCCACAAATGGAGATAGAGAAAAATGGACAGAATTATTCAACAAAAAAGTGATTAAATAAATTTCCTATTTTTCTTTTATTTTTTACTAACTTTCCATAGCTCATTAAATATTTTAATTTGAGTTTTAGCTAAATTACTATCTTTTACAAGCAAAGCATAAGGTTTATCTCCATAGCTTAAGAAATACACATATTTACCAGAAACCCCAAATTCAGATTCCATCTCATTCTTAGAATATTTGATTTTAATTGGCTTTAATTTTTCTCTTTCTTTTCCATACTTTTTATAACTAAATGGAACAATTAATTTTAATAAAACATTCTTTTTTATTCTTGGTGGATGAAATAACTCAAGCAAAAAAGCATTCCATTTCTGGTAAGCGATGGGGGAAGAAGCAATATGCACTTCAGAATCGCTTTCAAAATTCTCAATAAATTCAGTAAACATAGAACGCACACCAGAGATACCTTCAAAGTACTTAAAATCGCTCTGTTTATATTCTTTTATCTCAATCCTTTTCA
>CAZWYK010000090.1:0-4998 GCA_964638205.1 uncultured Candidatus Cloacimonadota bacterium
CCCAAATCACCGCAAAAATCCACAAAAATAATGTTATTGTAATTGTCTTTTTTGCTCCGATTTTTTGAATTATGAAACTGAAAATAAACGCACCAAACATCGATGCAATCTGCAAAATAATGAAATACATCAACAAGTCTTTCGTTGACATTGCAAATTCTTCTTTGCCAAAGATAGCACCAAATGTAATGATCGTTGTGATTGCATCGTTATAAATAAAGTAACTAAAAATAAACTTTTTCAAATCGGTAAATTTCTTAATATTTTGAAACGAAAATCTGATGCGGTGATATGCTACTTTAAAATAATTTGTTCTTTGAGATGGTCGCCGAATTTCTTTAATCCAGACAAAAATAAATATCGAAAATATTGCGAAAAAGAAAGCAACCACTGGAAAAACATAACGGACTAAATTGTTGTGAACCAACGGTAGAATAATGAAAAGTGAGAGCATTCCACCAAAGTAACCAATTGCCCAACCCCAACCAGAGATTTTTCCAATTTTATCACGATTGACGATTTCCGGCAAAAGAGCATTGTAAAAAACATTGGCACTGTGAAAACCGAAATTAGCGATAATGAAATAAAACATCCCTTTCGAAATGTCGCCACTTCTTACGAAAAAAAGTAAAGCTGTGAAAATAATGGTCAAATATGTGTGGAAAAACAGGAACCTTTTTTTAGCTCGCGAATGGTCTGCTACTGCTCCAAAAATTGGTGCGGAAATGGCGACGAGAAGCATCGAAATAGCAATTGCTCTCCCCCACAACGCAGAGCCTAAATCTGCATCGCCAACCACATTATTGACAAAATAGACGCTGTAAACAACCGTTACAATTATTGTCGTAAACGATGAATTTGCAAAGTCATACATCATCCAGCCAAATATTTTTTTATTCACTAAAACCTTCTAAATTGACAATTGGCAACTCATAATTTTTGTAAATTGTAGCATTAGGGGTAGCAATAAATATTTGATGATTTTTTTCTAACATTTGAATAATTTCACCAACCCGACCTTTATCTAAATCAGCGAGCACATCATCAAACATTAAGATTGGTGATTCATTATTTTTTTGGAAAATCAAGTCTGCTTGCACAAAACGCGCTGCAATTGCCAACGATCTTTTTTGACCTTGTGAAGCATATTTCCGAGCAGATTTATCATTAATTTCAAAATCTATATCATCTAAATGTGGTCCAATTAAAGAGCGTTGTTGAATTTTTTCTTGATGTTCTATTTTCTTCATTTGTTCAGAAAAATTTTCTTCGATGCTATCCAATTTTTGTGGAAATGAAAAAAGATACTTTGTATTCAATTTTTCACGCTTACCACTAATTTGAAAATGTTTTTTTGCTAAAATAGGACTAAATTTATGCAAATACTCAATCCGCATTTTAATGATTTCAATAGCACTTTTAAAAAATTGTTGATCCCAAATTTTCTTTTCATAAATATCAAAATTTGTTTTGAGAATTGAATTGCGTTGCTTCAAAATATGTTTGTAGCGTCGCAAAGAATCAAGATAATTAAGCGAATATTGAGACGTGGCTTGATTGATGAAAGCCCTTCGAAGCGATGGTGAACCGTCAATAATTCTAATGTCATTCGGTGAAAAATAGATAACTTTAAGAAACTGATACAACTTGCTAATTTTAGAAATATTTTTGCCATCAATCTTAATGTTTTTTCTGTTTTTGTCGCAACCTACATCAAATTGATAAACTGTATTTTTAAGATTAAATCTAGCAGAAATATGAAAAAATGCTTTTGAAAAATTAATCAGCTCTTCATCTTGACTTGTGCTGAATGACTTTCCAAAAGCAAAGTATGCAATTGCCTCTAAAAGATTAGTTTTGCCCGCTCCGTTTTTGCCCGAAATAAGTGCACCAATCGAATTAAAATTAATCTCATAATCGGCAAAATTTCGATAATTTTTTAATTTTAATGATAATATTTCCAATTAAACTAACCGAAGTGGCATCAGTAAAAATCGAGCGTCGTACTCTTCAAATTTTTCAGCATTGAAAAATAGAGCTGGTTCGTTTGATTTCCCCATGCTAATCTCAATTTCGTTAGATTCAATCACATTTAAAATTGAAATTAAATAACGATAATTAAATGCTATTTCTAAATCATCGCCTTCGTATTTGAAGTTATCAATAATTTCATTCGCCTTTCCTTCTTCACGCTTCGTAGAGTTAATTTCCAATTGACTTTGGGAGATATTAAACTTAATCTTATATGTCTCTTCTGATGCAAGTAACGAAACCCTTTTCACGGCATTTTTCAATGAATTTTTGTTGATTTTAAGAATATTGTTATTGGCTACAGGAATCGCTTTTGTATAGTCTGGAAAACGGCCTTCAATGATGTGGGTAAAAATAATGTAATTTCCATATGTAAACATCACCCTATTAGATTCTATCAGCACAGAAACGGTTGGAATGGTTTCTGAAATCACTTTATCTAAAAAAAGCAAGCCTTTAGTTGGAATAATTTGGTCAATTGCTTCTGGAATATCGATTTGTTTATTCAATTTAAACTCAGCAATTTTCTTTCCATCTGTCGCCACCATAATTTGTTTATCTGCGTCCATTTTCCAATAAATTCCGGTAAAAATAGGACGATTAATTTCGTTTGAAACAGCAAAATGAGTATTATCAATCATTTTTTTGAACATTTTCGCATCTAGCTTAATCACATTGCTCATATCACTTTGTGGAATTAATGGGAATTGAGAATGTTCGGCGCACAAAAGATTAAATTTAGATTTTTCACACAAAATTTTCAAATTATCTTCTTCCAAAACAAAATGAACAATTGCTTCAGGAAGTGTACTGATAATCTCATTAAGATTTTTCGCTGAAATAGCTATTTTGCCACTTTCAGCGATACTTGCTTCAAATTCGACCACAACGGTTATTTCCAGATCTGTAGCCGTAAATTTCATTTTATTGTTTTCCGAATTTGCTTCAATCAGATAATTTGTTAAAATCGGCATTGTATTTTTACTAGGCACGATATTGTAGAGACTTTGAATATTAGCTTGTAAGTCACTTTTTTCTATTGAAAATTTCATTTTAACCTCTCGTCTTTTTTGTTTTTTTCTAATAATAAAAAAGAAAAGCAAGAGCAGAAAAACTCTTGCTTCTCAAAAAATTACATTTTTAGTTTACAGCGTCTTTAAGTTTCTTACCAGCTTTGAATTTTGGAGCTTTTCTTGCTGCAATGTTAATTTTTGCACCAGTTTTTGGATTGATGCCTTTTCTTGCTGCACGATCAACAACGCTAAATGTACCAAAACCAACCAATGATACTTTGTCACCTTTTTCAAGTGCCACCTGAATTCCTTCGAGTACAGCAGCCAAAGCCAAATTAGCATCCTTTTTTGATAAACCCACATCACCTGCAATCTTTTCAACTAAATCTTGTCTGTTCATTTACATCCTCCTTAAAATTATTTGTGAACAACGCTCCCCTAAGTTTTATAGAGCTCTCGAACTGTCAATAAAAAAAAACATAAACTGTCATTGTATGCGACTTTATGTCCAATATTCATTCCTTTTTACACAATCATTACCTGGCAAAATAACACTCCTAACCTATTTGATATCATTATGTTATCTTTTTTTTATTAAAAAAATAATTCTTTCTAAATAAAGATGAAAAAAAAACAAAAAAAACAAAAAAATCATCACTAACTATTTCTGTTCATTCGGATAATTTAAGTCTAAAAGTTCAAATATTTTTATTTTTGAAAGCTTACCTTTCACATTTACTTCCTCAATAAATTCTGTTATAATTTTATTTTTTACAGAATTTGCTGTCATTTCGCTAATAATAATATTATGTTTCGTTGGATAAATTCTAGTCAAATTTTCTAATCTGGCACCAATATTCATATTATCACCAATAGCTGTAAAATCAAATATTTGCTCCGACCCTAAATTACCAACTGTCATCACACCGCTATTAATTCCAATACCAATTTCAAAAATATCTTTTCGTTCTCGTTGCCATTTTTTTTGAAGACAAGATAATTTTTCTTGCATTTCTAAAGCCGCCTTACAAGCCCAAAATGCATGGTCTTCCATTTCGAGCGGGGCTCCAAATAATGCAATTATTTCATCACCCATAAATTTATCGATTGTACCTCTATTTTCCTTAATTACATTCACCATTTCGCTAAGATACTCGCGCAAAATATCGACAGTCTCTTTCGGCGTGTGGCTTTCCACGTATGTTGTAAATAACACTATATCTGAAAAAATAACACTAATTTCTTTCTGTTCACCACCATAAACTAATTTTGATGGATTTGCAATTAACTCGTTCACCAAATCAGGTGCAATATAATGATTAAACGCATTTTTAATGAATTGTTTCTCGCGTGATGTTTTGATATATCGAAAAGCAAGTCCCATTATATAACTACTCAAAAGCAAAAATGGAATTTCTAAAATTGGAATTAGAATAGAATTTCTCAAAAAAATATTGTATGAAAATATAAAATAAGCAATCAACAGAATAGCAGTTATAAATGCTGCTGAAACTAATCTAACATTTACATTAAATACAAAGAAAATTATGTTTAAAATAAAGAAAATTAACAAATAAAAAATGTGTGAAAATTCATGTAAAAAATCATCATTTAATACCATTTCAATAAAATTAGCGTGAATCTCCACGCCAGTCATTTGTTTATGTGAATACGCTGAAAATGGTGTAAAATGCACATCGTGCATCTCTTCTGAGGTCAATCCAACCAAGACAATTTTATCTTTTATTTCATTTTGGTGCAAATAAAATTCATTAAGTTCAGTATTAAATTCTTGCTCGATAAAGGTAGTAAATGTTGAATCATCCAAAATTATCGAATAATCAAGCATTTTAAAAGTTTCAGCAGGTCCATAATAATTTATCCAACATGATTTTGCATCAATTTTTGGGATTAAAGTGTTTCCCAAATTAAAAATCTCATCTGTATTTTTGAT
>CAZWYK010000091.1:0-4905 GCA_964638205.1 uncultured Candidatus Cloacimonadota bacterium
GTGCCGACCGGGCAGCTCTCGGTGCTGGTGCAATTGTTATGGATTTGATACCCAGTAACGATACACGACCCAATCATGAAAAAATTGAAAGAATTAGAAATCTGCGACCCGACATGATTTTGATGGCGGGCGGTGTTGATGGCGGAACCACAAAACATGTGGCTGAGCTGGCAGAACTTGTAGGTGCAGCTGACCCAAGACCTCGCCTCGGCTCTAGCTATAAATTGCCAATTATCTATGCGGGAAACAATAAAGCATGCGACATTATTGAGGATACACTTGCCGACAAAACAGATTTAATTATCACTGAAAATTTACGTCCTGTTTTGGAGTCTGAAAATCTCGGTCCTGCTCGTGATAAAATTCACGACCTTTTTATGGAACATGTGATGGCACAAGCCCCTGGTTACAGCAAATTGATGAGTTGGGCGAAAGGTCCAAAAGATGGGAAACTTGTGAATATCCCAATTATGCCAACACCTGCAGCAGTTGGAAATATTATGCAGACAATTGCAAAAATTGAAGACATTGAAGTTTTGGGTGTTGACATTGGTGGAGCAACAACAGATGTATTTTCCGTTTTCACCAAAGAAAAAGTGTTTAACCGCACGGTAAGCGCAAACCTTGGAATGAGTTATAGTATTTCAAATGTGCTGGCAACCGCTGGTTTAGACGAAATTTTGCGTTGGGTTCCGTTCGATATTAACGAATCAGAATTACGTAATATGATTAAAAATAAGATGATTCGTCCGACCACAATTCCACAAAAACTGGAAGAACTCATCTTGGAACAAGCAATTGCCAAAGAAGCACTCAAGTATGCATTTATTCAACACAAAGAATTTGCTGTTGGTTTGAAGGGTGGACAGGTAAAAAAAGATATTTCGGAAGCGTTTTCAACTGAAACCTCAGGACAAAGCATTGTAAATATGATGACGCTCGATCTTCTCGTTGGAAGCGGAGGAGTGCTTTCTCACGCACCACGCAGAAACCAATCGATGATGATGGTCATCGACGCATTTTTACCAGAAGGTATCACAAAAATTGCGGTAGATAGTATTTTTATGATGCCGCAACTCGGTGTTCTCGCTGAAATTAGTGAAAAAGCAGCAACCGAAGTTTTCGAGAAAGATTGCCTTGTTCATCTCGGAACTTGCGTTGCACCAATTGGGAAAATTAAGCTAAATAAAATAGCACTTTCTGTAAAAATTGAATTACCAAGCGGTGAAATTTTCGAAGAAAATATTCTTGCGGGTAACCTAAAATTGATTCCACTCGGGGTTGGCAAAATAGCAAAAGCAACCCTAAAACCAGGAAAAGGTCTAGATCTTGGTGCCGGTAAAAATCAGGAAATGGTAGCGGAACTTACTGGCGGAGTAGTGGGAATCGTAATCGACACAAGAGGTAGAAGACCATTCACGCTAGACAGAAACACCGAAAACCGCGTTCAACTTCTCAAAAAATGGATGAAAGAGATGCAGGTTTACCCTGAATCTACTTATCAAATGTAGGAGGAAAACAATGGCTCAAGCATACTCTCCCGGTCTTAAATGTACCGACAATATTATTCTCAAAAAAGATAGAATTCTCCCAATTAAAGGGAACGTGAAAGTAAAAAAAGGTGACAAAGTTAAGGCAAATGATGTCGTCGCTGAAACGCTTCTTCCCGGTAAAGTTATCCCCTTTAACCTCGCCAATAAACTTGGTATTACGCCAAGTTTATTAGAAAAATATTTAAAAGTTAAAGCCGGCGATATTCTCGAAAAAGGACAAACACTTGCCCAAACAAACGGTTTTTTCGGTTTCTTCAAAACAGAGATAAAATCACCGATTGATGGTGAAATCGAAAACATTTCCAAAATTACAGGGCAAATGCTGTTGCGTGAACCACGCATTCCAATTCAAGTAAAAGCGTTTATTGATGGAATTGTCGTCGATGTTATTGAAGAAGAAGGTGTAATCGTTGAAAACCAATCTGCCTACATTCAAGGTATTTTCGGAATTGGCGGAGAAACAACTGGCGAAATTAAAATGATCGTTTCTTCACCAGAAGAAGAAGTCAAACCTAATCAAATTGATGAATCCTGCAAAGATAAAATCATAGTTTGTGGTTCACTCGTTTCGTTTGATGTCATCAAAAAATGTCAAAAAGTCGGCGTTGCTGGTATTATTACTGGCGGTATAGACGATCACGATTTGAAAAAATTACTTGGCTATAATATTGGCGTAGCCATTACGGGACACGAAGAAATCGGCTTATCTATCGTAGTTACAGAAGGGTTTGGTAAAATTAATATGTCCCACAAAGGATTCGAACTTCTTAAGAAATTTAATGGACACAAAGCATCGATTCATGGCATCACTCAAATTCGTGCCGGCGTTATGCGCCCCGAAATAATCATTCCAATTGAAATGACCGATGAGACCGTCGAAAAAAAAGCGGAAATGGCAACCCTCGAAATTGGTACCATTATTCGCGTTATTCGCCAACCAAATTTTGGTTTAATCGGTTCTGTAACCAATCTCCCAGAACAGCTAACCAAAGTTGAAAGCGAAACAATGGTGAGAATTTTGGAAGCAAAATTAGAAAACGGTGAAACTATCACCATTCCGCGTGCAAATGTGGAAGTTATTGAAAGTTAATCTTAGGAGAAAAATTATGAAAAAATTTATTTTTGGAATCATCACTGGATTGATCATAATGGGGTTAATCATTGGGCATATTATGCCAAAAATGATGATGACCGTAAGTAAAAGCAAATTTGATTTTGATGAAACAGTCGGCCGAATTGAGCGTGCAGTCTCAGAAAATGGTTGGAGTGTTTTACACACTTACGATATCGGAAATTGTTTGGCAGACGAAGGTTTTGAAGAACAATTAATTCAAGTAAATGTGATTTCAATTTGTCGTTCCGATCTTTCCTATAAAATTCTTGAGCACTTTGAAAATCGGTTTATTTCTAGCATTATGCCGTGCCGTATTGCAATTTATGAAGACGATGAAGGTAATGTTTTTGTTTCACGAATGAACATTGGTTTGATGAGTAAAATTTTCGGTGGAACCATTGAAAAAATTATGTCGGAAGCTGCAATTGACGAAGCTAAAATTTTGGAAAATATTCTCGAATAACTTGTGTAAAATAATAAAAAAGCGGACTTTTTAGTCCGCTTTTTACTTTTATAAATTATAATACAAATTCATCTCAAACGGATGTGGCCTATTACGAACGGCAACCACTTCTTTCATTTTTTCAGTAATCCAACTTTCGATTAACTCTTTATTGAAAACATCGCCCGCAAGCAGATATTCATAATCATCTTTCAATGCTTCTAGTGCTTCTTCAAGAGATGTTGGAATAGATTTTAGTCTATCCTGCTTTTCTTGGCTCCACCCAAAAACATTGTCGTCAAACGGACCAAGTCCATTCTCTGGAGTTGGCATAATTTTATTTTTAATACCGTCCAAGCCCGCCATCAAAAGAGCACTCATCGCCAAATAATAATTGCAGGTTCCATCACCAGTTCGGAATTCAATGCGTTTTGCATCGAAGCTGGTTGCATACTTTGGAATACGAATCGCCGCACTTCTGTTTGCTAAACCGAAAAATAATTTCACGGGTGCTTCAAATCCTGGCAAAAGACGCTTAAATGAGTTTGTGCTTGGATTTGTGAACGCCGTTAAGGAACAACCGTGCTTCAAAATTCCACCGATAAAATAGAGTGCTTCATCACTCAAATCTGCATAATTTCCCTCTTTAAAGAAAATATTTTTACCGTTTTTACGGAGCTGAATGTGAAAATGCATACCATTACCAGCTTCATCATAAATTGGTTTTGGCATAAAAGTTGCAGTCAAATTGTTTTCCAAAGCTACATTGTGGATAATATCTTTAATGTACATCATTTTGTCGGTAATTTTCTCAAAATCCACCATTTCTGTCTCAATTTCTTGTTGACCAGAAAGCCCAACTTCATGATGGTGATAACGAATTGGGCAATCAATATCCTCGATAAGCCCAACCATCTCCTCACGCACATTAGCATATTTATCGAATGGCACATCAATATGATAGCCCTTTCTATTTGCTACCGCAGTTCCGTCTAGATCCTGGTATCCGCCCGGCAAATCATTTTTGTTCTCAGCAGAGGTAAAATGATAACCTGCTTTAAATTTTCCATTATTGATAACTGCTTCGTTAAACAGATAAAATTCAAATTCTGGAATCCAAAATGATTGATCGGCAACACCTGTATTTTCCAAAAACTTTTGAGCACGCTTGGCTACACTACGAGGATCTTTCTGAACGCCAATACGAGTATCTGCATCACAAATATAACACAACATTCGTAAGGTTTGAAACTCTGTAAAGGGGTCAATGATAGCAGTTTCTAAATCTGGAATTATTACCATATCGCCAGATTCTACTGATTTCATACCCGGGATACTCGATCCATCAAATGAGATTCCATTCTCCAAAACATACTCCAGCCTGCGAGCTGGAAAACTGATGTGATACCAATTACCCATCAAGTCTGAATATTTCAAATCGATACTTCGAATTTCATATTCTTCAATTAACTTTTTTACTTCCGTTAAATTCATTTTTTCTCCTTTCATAAACCGTTGAAACGGTTTCGTTGTTTATGTATATTTTCTATTCCCCCAGCTGAAGTTGGAGGTTAATCTTAGAACAACATCTTCTCTTCCCCCAGCTGAAGTTGGGGGCTGTTCTTAGAACAACATCTTTTTATTCCCCCAGCTGAAGCAGGGGGCTGTTCTTAGAACAACATCTTTCACATTCCCCCAACTGAAGTTGGAGGCTGTTCTTAGAACAACATCTTCTCTTCCACCAGCTGAAGCAGGGGGCTGTTCTTAGAACAACATCTTTTTATTCCCCCAGCTGA
>CAZWYK010000092.1:0-4797 GCA_964638205.1 uncultured Candidatus Cloacimonadota bacterium
CTTTTGCTTTCCCAAAAATCGTCAAAAGTGGGCCCAAGACATAGATAGATGCACGCATTTTTGAAACCAATTCGTAAGGTGCTTTGTGAGAATTTACGCGAGTAGAATCGATGGTAAGTGTGCCATTTTCAAACTCAACTTTGGCGCCGAGAGCACGTAATAAGTTTGCCATCATTTGAATATCAACGAGATTGGGGACATTGCTCAAAGTTGATTTACCTTTTGCTAAAAGAGTGGCTGTCATAATTGGTAAAATGGCATTTTTTGCACCACTTACAGAAATTGTGCCAGTAAGTTTTTTGCCACCATTTATAATAAATTTATCCATAAATTCCTCTAACTTATCATCATAATTCTGTCAAAATTATTTAAATCCCGACAAAGTTCAATATTTTTGAAACCATTCAATGTGGCAATGTTTTTTATTTTCTTTGCTTGATTGTGACCAATTTCAAAATAAATTTTACCATTATTAGCCAAGTATTCTTTGGCGTCTTCCAAAATTTTACGATAAAAATACAACCCATTTTCATTAGCCACCAAAGCCATAACTGGTTCAAATTTAGTTATTTCTGGTTGTAATTGTATAAAACTATTTTCAGAAATATAAGGCGGATTAGAAACGATTACATTATATTGATGATTAACATTTTCAAAGATATTTGAATGGAAAAAATTTATATTCACATTATTTTTAACTGCATTATTTTTGGCAATTTCAAGTGCGTTTATAGAAATGTCAATTGCATCAATTTTGCAGTTTGGCATCAATTTTGCAAGGGCTATTGCGATTGCACCTGAGCCCGTACCGATATCGAGAATTTTTTTGATTTTTGGGTTTTCCAAAATGATTTTTTCTACCAAAAATTCGGTTTCTGGTCGTGGAATTAAAACATGCCGATTAACTTTAATTTCGCAATTATAGAATTCTGTTTCACCCAAAATATATTGTAATGGTTCTCTTTTTTTTCGTCGTGATATTATGGTGAAAATTGTTTCTAAATCATTTTTTAAAATTGGTTTATCAAGGTTTAAATAAAGTTCAAAGCGTTTCAAATTCAAAACGGAAGAGAGGATGATTTCCGCTTCAACTTTGACAGTGTCGATGTTTGCTTTCGTGAGATTATCAATTGTGGTTTGGAGAGTTTGCTTAATGGTTTGTGACAAAAATTAGTATCCTCTGACCTTTTTGAGAATTTTTTTCTGAATATTTGTTGGCACGATTTCATACTGCAAAAATTCCATTGTATAGCCTGCGCGACCTTGTGAAATTGAGCGTAATTTTGTGGCATATCCAAAAAGTTCACTCATTGGAATTTCAGCGATAATTTCTTGTTTTTTGTTATTCGTACGAATTTGTTCAATTTTACCGCGTTTTGAGTTTATATCACCAATAATGTCTCCCACAAAATTTTCAGGAGAAATGACGCTGACCAGCATAATTGGTTCCATAATGAGTGGCTCTGCAGCACGGAAGGCTTTACTTAGTGCCATCGCAGTGGCAATACTAAAAGCTGTTTCACTTGAATCAATTTCATTGTATTTTCCGTCAATTAGCTCGATTTTGACGCGCTGAATGGAACTACTCATTAATGGACCGTCAAAACAAGCATTTAAAGCACTTTTTTCGATGGCATTCCAATAGTCTTTTGGAATCTTATTCTCGGAAACAGAATTAACAAAGATGTTTTTTTTACTTTCCGTAATTTCATCTTTTTTGAGTGGTGAAATTTTGAATTTAACAATTGCAAAATGACCTTTGCCTTCCATTTCACGAATCAACTCTGCGTCTGCGGTAACTTCATTTTTAATGGTTTCACGGTAGGTTACATGCGGATTTCCAACATTTACTTGTACATTGAATTCCCTTTTTAACCGTTCCACAATTACTTCCAAATGGAGTTCTCCCATTCCTGCAATTAATGTTTGTCCAGTATCTTTATGAATGGAAACTTTGAAAGTTGGATCTTCTTCTTGTAATTTACGTAAAGCGTCTTCCAAAGTGTCTTTATCAGCTTTAGTTTTTGGTTCGATGGCTGAAGCAATTACTGTCGAAGGGAATGAAATTTCAGAAAGGAGAACATTGTGATGAATTGAGGTAATTGTGTCACCAGTTTTAATATTTTTGGGACCAATAACAGCTGCAATATCGCCAGCTTGAAGTTCATCAATATCCGTTGTTTTGTTGGAATGAATTTGTAAAATTCTGGCTATTCGCTCTTTTTTTTCGGAAGATTGGTTTATAATCGCATCTTTTTTACGGATTTTACCAGAATAAACACGAATATAATTTAGTTTTCCGACATATTTATCAGTTTGAACTTTGAAAACAAAAGCAGAAAAATTGCTGTTAATATCTGGTTTTATTTTAATCTCTTTGTTGTTCTTTTTTTGGATGCCGATTGTAGCTGGGACTTCAAGTGGTGACGGCAGAAAATCGCAAATCGCATCGAGCAATTTTTGAGTACCAATATTTTTCAAAGAAGAACCGCACAAAATTGGGATAAATTGATGTTTTTGCACGCCTTTTTTGATTGCTGCTGAAACTTGTTCTGCGTTAATTTCCTCATCTTCCAAGTATTTTCCCATCAAATCTTCGTCGTATTCAGCGATAATTTCCAAAAGTTTATTACGATAATCATCAGCTTTTTCGACATAATCTGTTGGAATATCTGTTATCTTGAAATCAACTCCCAAAGTATTTTGGTCATAATAATAAGCTCTCATCGAGATGAGGTCAATAATTCCCTCAAGATTATCTTCGCGACCGATAGGCAATTGAATTGGGCACGCAAGTTCGGTTAATCTCTCGTGAATAGCATCAACAACATTTTCAAAATCTGCACCGGAACGGTCCATTTTGTTGATGAAAGCAATGCGTGGAACTTCATATCTATCTGCTTGATGCCAAACTGTTTCCGATTGTGGTTCCACTCCGCCAACGGCACAAAAAATTCCAATAGCACCGTCTAAAATTCGTAATGAACGCTCTACTTCAGCAGTAAAATCCACATGACCAGGTGTATCGATAATATTTATTTGTTTATTTTGCCAAAAACATTTTGTAACGGCAGAAGTTATTGTAATGCCACGTTCTTTTTCTTGGTCCATCCAATCCATAACAGCATTACCATCATGGACTTCGCCCATTTTATGAATGATGCCGGTGTAGAACAACATCCTTTCGGTTGTTGTTGTTTTACCGGCATCAATATGAGCAATTATGCCAATATTTCGTATATTGGACAAGTTTGACATAATTTAGAATCTAAAGTGAGCAAAAGCCTTATTTGCTTCTGCCATTTTGTGAACATCTTCTCGCTTTTTAATGGTTGCTCCATCTTTATTGTAAGCTGATAAAAGCTCACCGGCAAGTCTTTCAACCATTGTTTTTTCTGAACGCTTTCGTGCAAAATCTATAAGCCAACGGAAAGCTAAAGCTTGTGCATCTTTTGATGAAACCTCGGTTGGAACTTGATAGTTTGAACCACCAATTCTACGAGAAACCACTTTAATAAGCGGTTTTGCATTTTCTACAGCTTGATTAAAAACTTCAAGCGGTTGCTTTTTAGTCTTTTCTTCCAAAATATTGAAAGCTCCGTAAACAATTTTTTCGGCAAGGCTTCTTTTTCCACTTTTCATAACGGTGTTGATGAAACGACTCAATCTTTTATCACCAAATTTTGGATCAGGTAGGATTTGTCTTTCAAGTACTTTTCTTCTTCTCATCTGATTCTCCTATTTTTTTGGTCGTTTAGTTCCGTATTTGGAACGAGATTGTGTTCGGTTGTCAACGCCCGCTGTATCAAGTGCACCACGAACAATATGATATCTAACACCTGGAAGGTCTTTTACCCTTCCGCCTCTAACGAGCACAATACTATGCTCTTGTAAATTGTGTCCTTCACCTGGAATGTAAACTGTAACTTCGTGACCATTTGTGAGACGAACTCTCGCGACTTTACGCAATGCTGAATTCGGTTTTTTGGGTGTGGTCGTGTAAACTCTGGTACAGACACCTCTTCTTTGTGGACATGATTCCAAAGCTCTATTTTTCTTCTTCTTTGCAATCTTTTTGCGTCCTTTTCGTACTAACTGATTAATTGTTGGCACTTTTCCTCCATTTTCCTTTTTTATTTAGATATCGAGCAATTCTTCAACTGATGTTGTTATGCTTTCTTCTGTGTGAGCAATCTCTTTGATAATATCGCTGACTGTTTTACCTTCGGTAACAGCTTCCTTAACTTGCTGATTGAAATGTTTTGTGCCGGTTCCAACTGGTATTCCACGCCCAACGATAATACTCTCTTTCAGTCCTACTAAATCATCTACTTTGCCTTCAATTGCTGCTTGCGTCAGAACTTTTGTCGTTTCTTGGAACGACGCTGCTGAAAGCCAACTGTCAGTTAATAATGATGATTTTGTGATTCCCAAAAGAAGTTGCTCAAAAGTAGCTCCTTCGCCACCCTCTTCTTCGATGCGTTTATTTTCTCGCATTACTCGATTTCTTTCTATTATTTCACCTTCTAAAAACATGGTGTGACCGGATGTGATAACTTTCACTTTTTTGAACATTTGACGAATAATTACGCCAATATGTTTATCCTGAATTTTAACACCTTGTTTTCTATAAACTTCTTGAATTTCGTTCAAGATTAATTGTTGTGCTGCGTTGATACCTTTTGTTTTTAAAATATCGTGTGGGTCAAGTGGACCACTTGAAAGGGGATCTCCACTTTCCACCATATCACCTTGATGAACAATGATACTTTTCCCCGCAGCAATTACAAAAATTAA
>CAZWYK010000093.1:0-4716 GCA_964638205.1 uncultured Candidatus Cloacimonadota bacterium
TTGTTTTTTTTATATTATTTTTAATTAGAATTTCTTTCAACTTGGCTGTTAAAATTTCTTCAAATTCAATTATTGAATTACCAAAGCTATCATCAATTAATTTTAGATTTTTTGCTTTTTTAGTTCCAATTGGCAGACGAAGTTTTTTGATTTCTGCAAGATTTTTGCCAACTCGTTTGGGAAGCAGATAAGTCCAAAATTCACTACCGTAAAGGTTACCCATATTTTTGTAATGCGGATTTAGAACAATACTGTTTTTTGCCCAAACAAAGTCGCAAGCAAGAGCAAAAAACACTCCACCAGCTCCGATGTTTCCTCGTATGGCAGCAATGGTAATTTTATTTGTAGTTTGGATTATTTTTTTTACGAGTGCGTTCATTGCCAAAATATTTTGCATCGATGCTTGAGGTGAATTTTCCGCATTTTCGATGGTATTGAGGTGAATGCCATTACTGAAAAAATCCTCTCCGCCCATCAAGACGATGATTTTTACTTTAGTTTCACAAAGTTTTTTGAAGGCATTTTTTAGTCGTAAACATTGCTCACTACTCATCGCACCATTGTAAAATTGAAAGTGTAAAAATGCGATTCCATCTTTTATTTCGTAAAAAATTTCTTGATATGTATTTTTGTCTTTTAGGAGTGATGTTGATTTTTCTGGTATATTTTTGATGAAATTTTCGAGAACAGTTGTAGCTGGTAATTTGAAATATTTTCTTTCATTATCGCGTCGTTTTTTAATGTGTCCAATCCAAATAGCAGCATCAGTAGTACCGATGCAAACTGCATTTTCTCGTTTTGCTAAAATTTTTTTTGGTTTACCTTTCATTTTTTTTTCGACATGAGCATCGTAGAGGAAATATTCATTGTCAAAAAAATTAGTTAAAATTCCGGGAGATGAATCCGCTGAATTTATTTTGCGGATTATTGTTTGTGAATTGTCATTTTGCCAATCAATTTTACGATTATTTTGAGAGATTTTTTGATGTAAATTGCCTTTAATGTTCTCCTTTATTTCACAAACAGCAACAGGTTTTTGGTAGTTTTCAAGCTGTTTAAGAGACTTTTTGATAGCTTTTATCATTGCGTCGGTAATTTCATTGCGATAGATGGAACCTTTACTTCTATTTTTGGGCATTGCAAAGTATTCGTAACCCCAAACTGGACCCGCATCCAATTTTTCTACAGCCTCAATGATAGAGACTCCCCAGATTTTCTCATCATTCAAAATTGCCCAATCTAATGAGGAAGGTCCACGATCTCCTAAAATTCCAGGATGAATAATCCAAGTTAGGAAATTTTGCCAAATATTTTTGGGGATTTTTCGTTTCAAAAATGGTGCGATAATTAGATTCGGTTGGAATAATTCTACTGCTTCTAAACTTACTTTGTCATTGATGTCAAATTCGATAGAGACATTGTGTCCAAGATTTTGTAACTCAATAAAAAGTCGTTGTGTTAGCGAGTTGAAAGAGTGAATTAGGAAAAGGATTTTCATTTTTATTTTGTGTTGAAAAACGAGAATTTGTAGGAATTCATTTTAACAAATGCGGGGAAGTTGCTCTTCAGCAGGCCATGGTAACAATCTTGTTCCACCGTATTCAGTGCGAATTTGCACATGGTTATCGCTATCTTCAATGATTTCACCAATGATATTAGCATTTTCCCCAAGTGGATGAGAACGCATTGCTGCGAGCAAAATTTCTGCTTTGTCAGCTGGACAGATGGCGACAACTTTTCCTTCATTTGCACTGTGAAGCGGGTCTAAGCCAAGCAATTCACAAGCTGCTAAAACTTCGGTACGGATTGGTAAATCTGCTTCTTCTAGGATTGCACCGACATTGGATAATTGACAGATTTCATTTAAAGTGGCTGCTACGCCACCTCGGGTTGGATCTCGCATTACATTGATTTCTGGAACTGCTTCCACCATTTTTTCAATCAATTTATGAAGTGCTGCTGAATCCGATTTTATGGTGGATTCAAAGCCAAGGTTTTCGCGTTTAGAAAGGATAGCAATTCCGTGATCACCGATGAATCCATTTATCAAAATTTTATCACCAATTCTGGCATTGTTTCCAGAAATTTTTAAATCATCTTTTAGTAAAACACCTATTCCTGTAGTTGTGATGAAAACGCCATCACCCTTACCTTTTTCCACAATTTTTGTATCACCCGTAACGACTGGTACACCAGCTTTACGAGATGCTTCTGCCATCGATTCTACTATTTTTTTTAAATCTGCAAGCGAATACCCCTCTTCGATGATAAATCCAGCAGAAAGGTAGAGTGGTTTTGCTCCGGCAACAGCGACATCATTTACAGTTCCGTGTACCGAAAGTGAGCCAATGTCTCCACCTGGAAAGAAAATTGGGGAGACCACATGCCCATCGGTGGACATTACCATTTTGCTAGAAGTTGCATTGAAAAGTGCTTGGTCGTTGCGTTGATTTAAAAGTTCATTATCGAATGATTTGAGGAAAAGTTCATCGATTAATTTTGCCATATTTCTTCCACCAGAACCGTGTGAGAGATTAATTTTTCCATTTTCAAAATCTAACATATTTAATCCTTTTATTTTTTTATACCATATTGGAAATAGGCTGAGCATGCACCTTCTGATGATACCATACAAGAACCGATGGGATTTTCGGGAGTGCAAATTTTACCGAAAAGTTTGCAGTCGAGAGGTATTTTTGCACCGCGTAAAATGGCGCCACATTCGCAACCTTTGTGCTCGTTTTCAGTTGGAATTTCAAATTCAAATTGTTTTTCGGCATCGTAATTTGCATACTGTTCACGAATTTTGAGAGCACTGTACGGAATTGAGCCAAGTCCACGCCATTCAAATTTTTCGCGAAGCTGGAAAACTTCCGAAACTATTTCTTGCGATTTCAAGTTTCCAGCACGCGTAACAGTGCGATTATATTGGTTTTCCACTTCAAATTTATTCTCGTTTACTTGTCTGATTAACATCAAAATTCCCTGTAAAATATCAAGTGGTGTAAAACCAGTAACAGCCACAGGTTTTTGAAATTCTTCCGCAAAATATTCGAAAGGTTGAGTGCCGATGACAGCACTAACATGCCCAGGACCGATGAATCCGTGAATTTCCACAGTGTCTATTTCGCGGATTTGGGGAGCTTCCAAAATGTGACCAATAGCCGGCGGAGTGAGAACATGTTGACAGTAAACGAAGAAATTATTCAGGTTTTTTTGAGCAGCTTGCTTGATAATAAATGCAGTAGCAGGCGTGGTTGTTTCAAAACCAATTGCCATAAAAATTACGCGTTTATCAGGATTGTTTTCGGCTAAAAGCAGTGCGTCCATAGGTGAATAGACCATTTTGATATTTGCGCCTTCTGCTTTGAATTTAAGGAAGCTAATGCCTTTATTGCCTGGAACTCGCATCATATCACCATAAGTGCAAAGAATTAGGTCAGGATATTTTTTCAATAAGTTGATCGCACCGTCGATACGATTCGCTGGCAAAACGCAGACGGGGCAGCCTGGTCCGTGTACCATTCTAACATTTTTTGGAAGTAATTCTGGGAAACCGTAACGGAAAATTGTGTGGGTGTGTCCGCCACAAAATTCCATGAAATTATACTGAATTTGCTTCTTCCCGAATTTTTTTTAGTAAATTTAGAATTAAATCTTTATTTTGAAATTCGTGTAAATACTTAATATTAGTCATTATTTATTTCATCTTCTTTTTGATGAAATTCATCTAAATCTTTGAACAGTTCGAGTGTTTTTAATGCTTCTTTTTCATCTAATTTTGATAGTGCAAAACCAACATGCACTACCACATAATCACCAATTTGAACACCTTCGACCAAAGCGTGCGAAATCACTTTTTCGATTCCACCAACTTCTACTTT
This sequence comes from uncultured Candidatus Cloacimonadota bacterium, assembly GCA_964638205.1. Lineage (GTDB taxonomy): Bacteria > Cloacimonadota > Cloacimonadia > Cloacimonadales > TCS61 > TCS61. The sequence goes on from CAZWYK010000093.1 coordinate 3,885, forward strand.
TGCCTGTTCATTTTCCAATAATTCTATTACTTTTGCAGGTACAGCGAGACACATTATAAAACTCCTTTTTTGGCATTTCCAATTAAAATTTGTCCGACCGAAATCGAACTGTCATTTGATGGTAAATTTTGAGGTGCAAAAACTGTAAAGTTATTTTTTGAAAGAAGCTCAAATATTCCATCTAGTAAGGTGCTGTTTTGCATCACACCACCAGCAAGAACGACTTTGTTTATGCCTGTTTCAGCGTGAATTTTTTGCACAGCATCGAGTGTAAAATAGATGATGGTTTTATGGAATGCTTTCGCAATATTTTTTGAACTTTCATCATTTTTGATATCGGTGGAAATTGCTTTCAAAATTGGCCTAATATCGATGATGTTATTCTCTACTTTGAATGGATAAATTTTTGTATCTTCAAGTGATTCTCGTTTACAAAGAAATTCTAGTGCCATCGCCGATTGTGCTTCAAAACTGATAGCTGGAAATAAGCCTAACATTGTAGCAACGCAATCGAAAAGCCGACCGATACTGGAAGTTTCAAAAACATTAAAATGGGTTTCTAATTGTTTAGAAATTACATTTTTTTCCATTTCAGAAATATCTTTGAGAAAATCGGTATTTTCGCCAATTTCTTTCAAATATGCAAAAGCGATGCGAACTGGTTTGCGAATGGCAGCATCTCCGCCAACAAGTGGCATATAATTGAGGTGAAATTTACGTTCAAAATTCGTATAATTATTTACTAATATCTCACCACCCCATATTTTACCGTCGGTCCCGTAACCTGTTCCATCATAAGCAATTCCAATAACTTTTTCGTTCAAATTATGCT
>CAZWYK010000094.1:0-4698 GCA_964638205.1 uncultured Candidatus Cloacimonadota bacterium
AAAAAAACAGATTACTGTTAAAGATTTAAAAGAAAAATCAACAGAAATTCAGAAAGAAATTGAAATTAGAAATATTCCTGAAATAGTAGCTGAAATTGATTTTAAGGAATAATTCCATAAAGTAGGAAATCTATGAAACAAAAAAAGAGAAAAACAGCCATTACACGCAATTATTTACAGCACCCGGAAGGTTCGGTTCTCATCGAGACAGGCAACACAAAAGTAATTTGTACCGCTACCATTCAAGAAGGTGTGCCACCTTTTTTAGTGAATGAAAATCGCGGTTGGTTAACTGCCGAATATGGTATGCTACCACGTAGCACTAATTCCCGTATGAAACGCGAATCTGTGAGTGGAAAAGTGAAAGGTCGCACCGCTGAAATCCAAAGATTAATCGGGCGTTCGTTGCGAGCTGTGGTAGACTTAAAAAAACTTCCAGGCTACACCATTATGATAGATTGCGATGTAATCCAAGCTGACGGTGGAACACGAACCGCATCTATTACCGGTGCGTGCATTGCACTGAACGATGCTTTCCAAGCAATGATAAAAACTGGACAAATTACAGAAAATCCGATTAAAGAATGGGTTGCCGCCATTAGCGTTGGTATCGTCAATAATGAACCAATTCTCGACCTTTGTTACGAAGAAGATTCTATAGCAGAAGTCGATATGAATGTAGTGATGACCGAAAGCGGCAAGTTTATCGAAATTCAAGGAACAGCCGAAGCAAATCCATTTTCAGATACAGAATTAAAAGCAATGTTAAAATTGGCAAAACGTGGAATTAAACAACTGATAAAAATTCAAAAGAAACAGAAATAACTATTTTCTTGACACCAAAACTATAAAATTTTGATGGCATCATAGAAAATTTTTGAGGAAAAATATGTTCGGAAAGAAAAAAGAGAAGAAAATAAAACGAAAAAAAAGTACGATTCAGGAATACATTGAAGCAATTTTATTTGCACTTGTCGTGGCGATGATTATCCGAAATTACACCATCACAATGTTCAAAATACCATCTTCATCAATGGAAAAGACACTGTTAATTGGTGATTTCTTAGTGGGAAATAAAATGCGTTATTACTTCACAGAACCAAAAAGAGAAGACATTGTCATCTTTCGTTATCCGGATGACCCAGTGGATCCAAACGATGCCAGCAGTCCACCTTACGCTTTGAAAAATGGAAAATACAAAAAAGTTCTGCCTCCTTTATACTTAAATACCGAGAAATTATTCGATTTGCGTTCGTTTACTGCGTTTGGACTAACATATTATTCCAAAAAAAATGTGGTAAAAAGAATCATTGGAATGCCAGGCGACACCATTGAAATTCGCAACAAAAAGGTTTATTTAAACGGTGAGTTGTTAGAGCGAGATTATGCCCAACACATCCATTCGAAAATAATCCCCAAATATCAAGGTCGCATTTATTGGGACAAAAAATTTATGGGAAGTCGTGATAATTTGGGACCCGTTACCGTTCCCGAAGGCAAATATTTTGTCATGGGTGACAACCGAGATGTGAGTGCGGATAGTCGTTATTGGGGATTTCTGGATAGATTCGACATTACTGGTTCACCGGCAGTCGTCACTTTCTCTATCGGTCAAAAACCAGCCGAAGATTACTCTGAATTTATTTTGCAATCACAACGCCGTTCCAAAGAAAAAACGAAATTTAGATGGGATCGGACTTTCAAAATAATCAAATAATTCGGCACATCTACATTCACGTTCCATTTTGCAAAAAAAAGTGTGACTATTGCTCTTTTTATTCGGAAAATCACACTCTCGCCAAAGTTCGTGTTTTTTTGGAAAATTTGCAGAACGAAATTAAGCTATTCTCTCAAAAATTCCAAATAATCCCAAAAACCATTTACTTCGGCGGTGGCACTCCCTCACTCCTTTCGGCAAAACAAATCCAAACAATTATCTCAAAATTTAACCTCACCGAAATCGAAGAGATTACTTTGGAATGCAATCCCGCTACGCTCGACGAAAAATACATTCTTGAACTTGCCGAAACCGCTGTAAATAGAATAAGTTTAGGTGCTCAATCTTTTCTAAATGCGGAACTTAGAAATCTCGGCAGACTGCATAATTCTTTAAAAATTAACGAATCTTTTCAGCTTTTACGAAAACATCATTTCAATAATATTTCCTTAGATTTAATTTACGGTTTACCACACCAAACTCAAGGTAATGTCGCATTCTCACTAGAAAAAATCATCAATTTACAACCAGAGCACATTTCGATTTATTGTTTGAGTTTAGAAAAAGATGTACCACTTTTTCGTCAAAAACAGTTTATTCCAACTGATGAAAAAGTTGCTGATTTTTACCACCTCATTCGTGAAAAATTGATTAAAGGCAATTTCCATCAATACGAAATATCCAACTTTTCTAAAAATGGTTTTGCGTCAAAACACAATTTAGCCTATTGGCAAGATAAACATTATTTGGGAGTTGGGCCAACAGCTGCTGGTTATTTTGGCAAAAACAAGAAAAAATATCGCTACCAAAATTTAACTAACCTACAAAATTGGCAGACCAATGATTTTAATGAAACAAATCATGAGGTTGATTTTATTTTGACTGGTTTACGAAAAACGGAAGGGATAAATTTAACTGAATTCAAACAAAAATTTGAAATTACATTTATTGACAAGTATGTTAATATCTTAAAAAAACATCACCGTTATTTCACTATAGAAAATAATTACATCAAATTTCAGCCGCGTGCATACTTCATTTCAAACGAAATTCTTATGGAATTTATTTAGGTTAGCTTTTCAGTTGTAATAGATAGTTAACACTTTTAGCAATCAACAATTATAATAAAAAAACTATTTGACAACAAAAGAAAGGTTATTTTGTTCGGTGGTGAGGAAAAAAAGTGGAGGCAAGATGAGATATAAAGTACATCATGTTAATGTGAAAAACAATAATATGCAAGAAAAGTTAGAGCAATTTATCAACTAACTAAAAGGCGAAGTAATTTCTGTAATGCCAAATATACAACCTACATTCACATTAGCAGGAGCAACTGCAAAAGCCTATTGCATCCTTGTTGTGGAAAAAATAGCAGTAGAAAATTAATGCACATGTAGCTTGATTGCGAACTCTTCTCATTCCCAGCTTCGAAGAATTTTTTGCGAATAATATCTCGCACAATAATAGCAGAAAACTTGGAGATACAATGATTATGTACAGGGCAATTAAAATTCTTATGACAAATAATTTTTTGTACTCATTATTATTAAGTTTGGTGCTACTAATTGCCTCATGCAAGCAAAATAGTGGAGATTTGGAAATGACAACAGAAAAGATGCACACTTTTTATTACAACTGGTATGGCTCACCCGAACATGATAAAAAATATTTTCATTGGAATCACGATATCTTGCCTCATTGGTCGGATACTACTTGGGACAATGCTGGCAGATATACTGGTGGTAATGATATTGGAGCCAATTTCTATCCGGCATTAGGATGCTACAGCTCCAATGACCCAAAAATCATTGCAGAGCACTGCAAATTAATTCGGAAAGCTGGAATTGGTGTTTGCGTAATTTCATGGTGGGGCAAAAATAGCTTCGAGGATAGATCAATTCCAAAATATCTAAACATTGCCCATAAATATGGAATAAAAATAGCTTTTCACATAGAGCCTTTTTATAAATCTGTAGACGAGCTTAGGGAGCAATTAGAATACATACATGCACAATACGGCAACCATTCTGCTATTTTCAAATCAAACAATAAACCTCTTCATTATCTATATGACTCTTACAAAATAGATAGCAAAGAGTGGGGAAAATTATTAAAGCCAGAAGGTCCACTTAGCATAAGAAACACTCTCATTGATGCAACTATGATAGGATTATGGGTGCATGCAAACGAAGGTAACTTTTTTGTTGATTCTGGTTTTGATGGCTTCTACACATACTTTGCAAGTGACGGTTTTGTGTATGGAAGCACAACCTCGAACTGGCAACATCTTTCAGAATTTGCAACCCAGAACGATTTGATTTTTATTCCATCTGTTGGACCAGGATATGATGATACTCGCATTCGACCCTGGAATGCACAAAATCTAAAAAAGCGAGAAGGTGGTGTTTACTACGAAAAGATGTTCAAAGCTGCTACTGAACTAAATCCTGACTATGTTGCTATTACTTCTTTTAATGAATGGCACGAAGGCACCCAAATTGAGCCTGCAATAGCAAAAACAATTCCAAAGTTCTCTTACGAAGATTATGGGAAAGATATAGCACCTATGTTTTACATAAATAAAACGAGAGGCTTAATCGATGAATATCAAAAGCAAATGGAAACCACCAACAAAATCTATGAAAAATAATCTTTAAACAATAAAACAGTCCTGCTAAATCAAATTAAGCTTTCTATTCTTCTGGCAGAATCTATTTGATACAAAGAAAATGATCTTGTTGAAGTAAACTTCTATAGACACATTTAGCAAGCACCGCTTAATTGAGTGGGGCTTTTTATTTCTTAACTTAATACAAACTAGATTCTGCTTTGGGGATTATTTTACCATCTTGCAAGTGGATAATGCGATGGGTTTTTTCTGCTAAATCTAAATCGTGCGTGGCGATAAAAACAGCTAAACCTTGCTGCGAAAGTTTTTCAAAAAGCAAAAGAATCGAATCACGCACTTGTGTTTCCAATTT
>CAZWYK010000095.1:0-2529 GCA_964638205.1 uncultured Candidatus Cloacimonadota bacterium
GATGGAGCCCATTTTTGGTTGTGTGAAAGCGTAAAATCGCCTCCAATTCGTATTCTTTCATCCCAACTTGCGCAGTTTGGTAAATTTCGCTGATTGCATCGCCGGTAACATCTATCGCTGTTTGCATTTGCTTAACTTCCCATTTCGATTTTATGCTACGCAACGGAACCATCAATTTGGTCAAATCCATCGCTGTTAAGTGCGGAAAATGCTCTTTTACTTTATTCACAAAAACTTGTGGTTTTGTCAGCGGTTTATCAATATTATTGAAACCAATATTTACAAAAATCTTAAAAAGTGAAGCAATATTCAAACCAATTTTTCGCTCAAATTCATCGAGATAAGAAATTCTTTCAATTCCAGAAACTTTAGTGGCTTCTTCTTTGTCCATTTTTGCACCTTCCCAAACTACCATTTCAGGGATATTGCGTTCAATAAATAACATTTCAATCGGCTTATTATTTTGTTTACCCCAAAAAAACACTGCATTTGGCAAATTTAAACCTGTTAAATAGACAAAATTTTTATCTTGCAAAAAATTACGAGGATAACTTGGTTTTGTATTTGCAAAAATCACCACAGCTTCTCTCTCTTGCAACTGTTCAAATATTTTTTTTCTTCTTTTCAGTAATTGCTGAATCATTTTTTCTCCAAAGTAAATCAAATTTTGGGCGATACTTTTTTTCGTGCTTCTTTTGTCAAGTTTCACACACTAATTAAAATTTTGCAATCGCGTTTGTGCTACCTCGCCCCACTGGCTAAATTTTCCATATTTGCGAATAATTTTCTGATACACCTCTTTTGCTTTTGAAATTTTTCCATTTTTAGTGTAAGCTTCACCAATCAAAAGTTCCGCAGTTGCAGACCATTGTGCAATGTCACCGTAATTATATTTTACCTTCAACAACTCGGAAATTGCTTTCTCATAATTCTCCATTTCAAAGTAGGAATGACCAATCCAATATTGTGCCTCTGCTCTCTCTTCTTCTTTTTCCAAAATTGAAATGGTACGCTCAAACATTTCGATAGCTTTAGGAAATTTTTTATCTCGATAGTGACAAAATGCAATATCAAAAATAGTCTCTGCTTCCAGTTCTGCATCACCCCAGCGCTCTAAAATCAACTGATAAGCAGCAATTGCTTTTTGCCATTCTTTCATCGTTTTACAGACAAAAGCAAAATTTCGTGCCGCATCGAAAGCAAGTTTGCCTTCCTCATCATTTTGAATGACCTTCGAGTAATTTGCCAGGGCATCTTGGAAATTTTCATCAGAAAAATTTATGGTACCAAGCTTGAGATGTGCCTGATTGCTCAAATTTTTATCAACGGATTGTGACACAGTCGTGAAATCTTTTTTGGCTTCCTCTTTTTCAGCAGATTTTAGAAAAGCTACCCCACGCCAAAAATATGCAGTTATTGCTACATTTTGTGAAAGATTTTGTTTTTTCAATAATTTCGTAAAAATAGATTTAGCTTTCTTTTTATCCATTTCAATGTAATAAATTCCACGATGTAATTCAATTTCATTTTCATCATTTTCTGCTAAATTATTTTTAAATTTTTTCTGTAATATTTCAGCTTTCGGCCTATTTTCAATACGATAAAGAGAGATAATGTTTTCTTTTGCAATTTCACGAATATTTTCATAATTCATAAAATTATCCCCCAATTCATCAATAATTTTTTTGTAATTTATTGCTGCTTCCAAAAAATTTTCTTGTAAAAACGCAATTTTTCCCAACATCTCAAAATGTTGTAAGTTACCTGTTTTTTCTGCCAATTTTTCGAAAGAATATTTTGCCATTTCGTAATCTTGCGTCACAAACTGTAAGTCAGCAAGTTTTGACAAATCACCATCCGTTTTCTCTACAATATACATCAAAGATTCTTTTGCTTTTTCTTGCTCATAAATTTGCAAATAATCATTTGAAATCTGGCGATAATATTCATCATCTCGGCTGTCTACTTCCACGTACTGCATATAATCGAGTGCTTTTTTAAATTCTTTTTTTGCACGCAATATTTTGGTATAATACGCGATTATATCATCGTATTTTGCAAACCTATCTGCATTTTGCAAAATGAATTGAAAGATTTTTTCTGCTTTTATTGAAAAACCCATTTCGTGCAAAATCACACCAAAATGAAAATAAACTTCTGGCTGATTAATGGTAATAAATTTTTCGCCAAGTTCATAATTTTTTAAAGCATTTACATTATCATTTTGCATATAAAAATATTCGGCTAATTGTAATTTTATCTCACAAAATTCTTGTTCGTCAATCACATCAGTTTTTTCTAAATCTTCGATATGTTTTACGGCATTTTCGAAATTATCATTTTTCATATAGTATTGTGAAATCAAAAATCTAAATTCATTTGTGGCATTTATATCTTTAAAATTTTCTACAAAATTTTCTAATTTTACGATTAACAGTTCATCTACTTTTGATGATTGAATTAGTTGTTTTTTAATGGCGATTTCGGCTATCCAATCTGGAAATTTTTGTTCCGATAACTGTACAGATA
>CAZWYK010000095.1:2566-4676 GCA_964638205.1 uncultured Candidatus Cloacimonadota bacterium
GCGTTTTAGATAAATCATCATTTAAAAACGACTTTTTGGCTAATTGTAAATAGACCAACGCTTTTTGGTAAATCATTTGCGGACTGCCATCATTTTTAACTAAATCAAGCCCTTTTTCAAACTCTTTCAAATCATTTGAATAAATGGAAAAAATATCATTTCGCAACGCAATTTTATCATCAGTTTGAGAATAATCGTAAATCGCATTAAGTAGTGAATTAAATGCTTTTTCAAAATTTTTCTGTTCGTAATTTTGGAGATACTCAAGTTTATTTGCTACTTTATTTTTGAAAATTTGATTATCAATTTCAGCCAAATTTAAGCGTGAAAGCTCAAAAACAGCTTGTTCAATTTTTCCCAATTTTTCATAACATTCTGCTGATTTAAAAATTGCCCCTTGATGATTTTTGGCTGACAACTCAACTTTTTGAAAATATTTGAGAGCTGTTTGAAAATCATTAAATTTTTCAAAATAGATTTTACCAATAAATTGCAAAACATCATTTCTAATAGCGAAATTAGCATCCGTTAATTCTTGGGATATCTCGATTGCCAATCGGTAATTTCCTTTTGCTACTTTAATTTTAGCTTCCAAAAATTTTGCTTTATTCAGTAATTTTTGGGAACTTGTGGCACCAACAATTTCCTGTAAAATGTCGGTTGCTTCATCGTGTTTTCTGCGAAAATATTTTGCTTCTGCTAGATAAAATTCATAGTCTAATTTTAATAAACTCTCTCCAAACACTTTCTTGAAGTTCTGATAATCATTTTCAATTTTGGCATATTCTGAAAGTGCTAATTGTGTTTTCGTTAATAAAATAATGTATTCATCTAAATTTTCTGAATTGCTAAATTTCTCCACAATGGTTTTTAGGTGTTGGTAAGATTTGTGAAAATTATCGGAAAAACAGTATGTTTTAGCAAGTTTAAATCTTAATTTTTCTTCATAACTTCGGGGAATTTCACCGCTTAATTTTTCCTCTAAGTATAAAATTGAGCTTTGCATTCCATTTTGTTTTTGAATTAATTCTACTTCCAAATCGACGGCTGCCCAATGCACAATGTGATCAGAATATTTTGTGGTAATTTCAGCTAAAATTTGCTGACCTTCTGCCAACATTTGATTGGCAAAATATGCCTTTGCTAACCATAGATAAACAAATGGAATATTAGAATAATTTTCGTAATTTTTTATTAATTTGCGAGCTTTCACAACAACGCGATTGTAATTTTTTGTATTGTAAATGGCATCTAAATATGTCACTAATGACTTTTTTGTGAAATCATTTAACGGGTATTTCTCCAATAATCTCTCAAAATTCAAAATGGCTGGTTCATATTTTTTCTGTTCAAATTGTACTATTGCCAAATTATAGATAGCTTCTTCTCGAAATGAAAGATTTGAATATCCATCTAAAAGACGCTTGAAAGTAGCTTCCGCCATCAAATAATCATCTTTTTTTCGATAGCTTTTTCCAATCAGAAACATCGCATTTTGGGCATTTTCAGAAGTGGGTGCAGCGGTTATTGTTTTTTCAAATTCCACAATAGCCTCACCAAAAAGACCATCTTCAAATAGCTTTTTGCCAAAATTCAAATCCGCAAAAATATACGAAAATAACACCATAAAAATCAAGGTAAAAATTATTTTTTTCATCGAGTCCTCCAAGTTTTACTAATGTTTTTTACTCTAATTTTGTGTCAATATCTATTTCTTCTCAATGAAACGATTGACACCCAAAAGAAGTTTTTTTTTATGAGCAACAAAAAGGAAGGTTATGCTGTTTATTTTATTTTTTGCAGGAATGTTGGCAGGTTTTGTAAATACACTTGCTGGTGGTGGTTCAATGTTGGTTTTGCCAATTTTAATTTTACTGGGAATCCCTTCTCCCATTGCGAATGCAACCAACCGAGTGGCAATTTTATTTCAAAGTGCAACCGGTAGCTACAGGTTTAATCGTCATCTTAAGTTAGACATAAAATCATCCATTCACATCATCATTGCAGTTATTTTTGGTTCGATAATTGGTTCACTTTTTGCCGTTAAGATTTCGAGTGCATACTTTGATAAAATTTTGGCTGGCGTACTTGTTTTGATGTTAATCTTAAT
>CAZWYK010000096.1:0-4567 GCA_964638205.1 uncultured Candidatus Cloacimonadota bacterium
CAGGAATTTCCAACTCTTCACCAACTCGTTTTCCAAGTTTGTGAGCAAGTTCTACACATTCGTCCATTGTCATATTTGCAACTGGAATAAATGGACAAACATCAGTAGCACCCATGCGTGGATGTGCACCGAAATGTTTACTCATATCGATTAACTGACCTGCAGTTTTGATAGCGAGAAATGCTGCTTCAACAACAGGATCTGGTTCGCCAACCATTGTGAAAACAGTACGATTTGTAGTTTCACCGGGGTCCATATCCAAAAGTGTAACACCTTTTACTGACTTGATAGATGCTGCAATTGCATCTAAGATTTTTTTGTCTTTACCTTCGCTAAAATTTGGAACGCATTCCACTAATTTCATAATTCCTCCGAATCTATTTTTGTTTTATTAATTTTACTTTGATAATTTTCTTGCTTGTAACTTGCAGAATTTCCAATTTCCAATTTCCAATTTCTAACTTTGTTTCTGCTTGTGGAATTTGTGTTAATTTGTCAATAATCATTCCAGCGATAGTTTCGTAATCACCTTCCGGTAAATTCATATCAAAATCGTCATTCAAAAAATCTATTTCTGCAAAACCCTGCACAATATAAGTATTTGCGTTAATTTTTTTAACTTCTTGTACGGTTCGAACATTATCATATTCGTCTTCAATTTCACCCACAATCTCTTCCAAAATGTCTTCAATAGTGATGAGTCCAGCAGTTCCACCAAATGAATCTACCACAATAGCCATGCTTTTTTTATTCGACTGCATTTCTTTTAAAAGGGTGTTTACATCTTTGTTTTCAGGTACGAATAGTGGTTTGTGTAGTGTATCTATCGCTTTTTTGATGTTAGGTTTTTTTAGGATATCAAAAATAATCAAAATTCCAATAATGTTATCAATGTTTTCATCATAAATGGGGAAACGCGTGAAGCCTCTTTTGCGTGCGGTTATGATGACTTCGTCAATCGGCGTATTTTTTTCAAACGCAACGATTTCTGTACGATGAATCATCACATTCTCGGCATCCAATTCTGTGAATTCCAAAACTTCTTCTAACATCTGTTTTTGATCATTTTGGACGGAGCTTTCATCTTTTGTTTCGGAGAGCATAAAGGATAAATCTTCGCGTGTAATAATACCAGAACTGTCAATTTTATCTAATTTAAAAATTTTTGCCAGAAAGTGGTGTAGGTGTGCAACAAATTTTACAAATGGTGCGAAAATAATGCCAAAAAAATTTAAAAGAGGAAAACATTCTGAAACAAGTTTATTGGGGTAATCTCGGAAAATTGCTTTTGGAATAATTTCTGCAAAAATGAGAATCAAAACTGCGATTAAAATTGTAACAATTTTTTCAGAAATTTCGAATTCATTTTTTTTCAATAAGTAGATGGAAATAGAGGTAACGATTACGACAGAAATATTCGTACCAAAAAGAGTTGTGCCAAAAAGTTTTTCAGGATTTTCTAAAAATTTCAAAATTTTTTTTTTCTTTGCATCTTTTTTGGCATTTTGTTCTAAACTCAATCTATCAAGCGAGATAAGCCCTGTTTCGATTCCTGAAAAAAAGCCGGATAAAATAAAAAAGACGACCACGAATATGATTAAAAACATAATTAATTATTTACGGTTTCTTCTCGATGTCTCAGTTTTAGAGCATCGATAAATTCTGTTAAATCGCCGAGTAAAATTCCGTCTAATTTGTAAGAAGTTAGGTTGATGCGATGGTCTGTGACACGAGATTGCGGAAAATTATAGGTTCTGATTTTAGCACTCCTATCACCACTTCCAACTTGCGATTTTCTGGTGGCGGCACGTTCTTGTTCTAATTTAGAAATTTCTAAATCTAAAATTCTAGAACGCAAAACTTTCATCGCTTTATTTTTATTCTTAAGTTGTGATTTTTCGTCCTGACAAGTTACTACTACACCTGTTGGAAGGTGAGTAATTCTAACCGCAGAGTCTGTTGTGTTCACGCACTGTCCACCGCATCCAGAGGCACGGTAAACATCGATTTTAAGATCGCTTGGATTCACATCTACATCGATTTCATCTGCTTCTGGGAGAATGGCGACTGTGACAGCCGAGGTGTGAACTCTACCTTGTGATTCCGTTTCTGGAACGCGCTGTACCCGGTGAACACCACTTTCGAAGCGCATTGTGCCGAACACATTGTCGCCGGAAAGAGAGAAAGAAATCTCTTTGAATCCGCCAACGCCAGTTGCATTTGATGAAATTACAGTTTTTACCCAATTATTTTTTTCAGCAAAATATGAATACATGCGGTAGAGATCAGCAGCAAAAAGAGCAGCTTCATCGCCACCTGTGCCAGCCCGAATTTCTACAATTGCGTCTTTCGCGTCATTTGGGTCTTTCGGAGCTAACAAATCTTTCAATTTTATAATTTTGATTGCCAACTCTAATTTTAATTCTGCTGTCTCTTCTTTTGCCAATTCAATCAATTCAGTGTCATTTTCTTCTTCGATTATTTCGTTATTTTGTGAAATATTTTTTTCTAAATTTTTCACTTTATTTACGCATTCCAAAACTTCTTCCAAAACCTTGAATCGTTTAGAAATTTTTCGATAGTTACGTTGATTCGACATGTTTTTGACATCAAACACTTCAATTTTTAATGCGTCGTATTCTTTTTGGATTTCTTTAATTTTTGTTTCTGCAACCATCATTATTTCTCGTCTAAAAAAGTGACGTTATTATATTCCAAAATATCCATTTCGAGTGCACATTTCATTGCTATTACTGCAATTTCTATTTGTTGATTGTTTGGTCTTTGAGTGGTTATGCGCTGCAATAATAAACCAGGTGCAGTCATAAATTTCACGAGTGGATGATTGATGTTTTTGCCAGAAAGTTTCAAGACTTCGTAAGAAATTCCCGAAATCAAAGGCATCATTAAAAAATGGTATCCCAACCTGATAAAGATGTGAGGTACTCCCCAGAAATATGCGAAGATTGTATCTGCAACGGAGAAGATTAATATTGCTATAAGTAGCACAAAAAACATAAAACTAGTGCCACAGCGTGGGTGAAGCGACGAAAATTTTTGCACATCTTTAATCGAGAGGTCGCTATTATTTTCAAAAGCGTGTACGGCTTTATGTTCTGCTCCGTGAAATTGGAAAATACGATGAACATCCTTCATTAAACCAATCAGCCAGACATAAAGCACAAAAAACACAATACGAATAGAACCAGCAAAGAGGTTGAAATAGATATTTCCCTTGCTCAGATTCATCCAATCGGCAATTTGATATGGTAAAAAGGCAAACAACAAAAAAGCCAAACTAAACGCAAAGAGGTAGCTAAAAATTTCGTTGATTTTTTCTTTTGTTTCGGATTTTTCTTTTTTCTCTTCCGAATCTAGTTCGGCACGAGATGCAGAAAAATTGAGTGTTTTGAAGCCAATTATCATCATTTCGATGAGTCCAATAAAGCCGCGTAAAATAGGTAACGCAAGCAACTTATTATCTTTTGTTTTGCTAATAAATTGTTTTTTGGCTATTTCGATGGCACCATCTTTGCGGCGAATTGCAGTTGCGATGTATTTCGGGCCACGCATCATCACACCTTCGATGACAGCTTGTCCTCCGACTTCTATTTTTGGTTTATTTTTCATGAGTTATTCCTAAAAAAATGCACCACAACACACAGTTGTGGTGCTAAAAAGTGGTCTCTAATTTTTCTTTTCAAGCTCTGCGTATTTTTGCTTGAACTTCTCTATTCTACCCTCTTTGGAAATACTTCTTTGCTTACCCGTATAAAATGGGTGGCAGTTCGCACAAATATCAATTTTAGCGATACTTGCTTCTGTCGAACGAGTTTCAAATGTATTTCCACAAGAACAGGTAACTGTTACCTTTTCGTACTTTGGATGAATACCTTTTTTCATGACTTATCTCCTGTTACTTTACTTATTTAATTCGAGATTGCATTGATTTTTTAGGGGGCTATAATGTCAATAATTTTATTAAAATAGCTTTTTGGGATTTACTTTAGAATTTTAATCTAATTTGATTTACTTGACTTAAAAATGAGATAATCTCAGTTTTTTCTATCTTTACTGTCTCTTTTCCCAATAAATCATACTTATATTTTGGACGAATTTCAAAATATGTACCGCTACAAAGAGTGACCGTTTTGCTTGCTAATTGAACTTCCCAATTATTTTTATTTTCTGGTGCAGATGGCTTGAGTGTGAGCAACTCGCAGTTTTGTTGTTGAATTGTTTCAGATTCTTTCAGTACAGCTTTGTAGCTTGGTTCGTCAAATAGATTTTTGTATCCATCCAATGATGGGCTGGGGAAACAATCTGAAGTTAACAAAAAAGAGTATTTTTCCACCGAAGGATTCGATTATTGCATTCAATTACCAAAAGAAATAACCTTTTTTGTTTGTTAAAAAAAAGTTGCCCTCCTGAAACTTCTTTTCACAAGAAGAAAAGTTGCCCTCCCGATTGTTCGGGAGAGCTATTTTTTACTTTATCAGTATCATTTTCTTTGTATCAACAGCTTCGCCATCGACAACAAGTTTGTAGAAGTAAACGCCTGATGAAA
>CAZWYK010000097.1:0-4560 GCA_964638205.1 uncultured Candidatus Cloacimonadota bacterium
GTTATTTTTCCATTTGAAATATAGATGTTTTTCTGTTCAACAATAATTTGACCGTTTTTAGGCGAAATAACATACCCATTTTGAATTTCATAATTCATAAAGATACTCCTATTTTTGATGTGTATGTGAAGCCTCGTTTAGAAATTCAAAGTAAGTTGCACCTTTCCGTTTAGTTCATTAAACACGCAATTTTTTAAGGATGATGTGTCAAGTTAAAACATTATTCTCTATTTTCTCGGAAATATGCTAACCCCAAAGATTTCGGTAAATTCGAGCGTTTTCCTCTTAATGAAATGAATAGTAAAAACAGCAAAGTGAAAATGTATGGAATGCTTTTCAAAAGGATAATTGGAAACGCTATGTTAAATTTTTGTAGATTTAAACCAAGTTGGGTGAGACCGCCAAAAAGATAGGCGCCACCGTACGCAATGAGTGGATTCCAATTTGCGAAAATTACCAATGCAATCGTAATCCAACCGCGACCAGCCGTCATTCCTTCTACCCACAATTTGGAATAAGCTACAGAAAGATAGGCACCGCTAATACCGATAAGCATACCGCCCACGATGGTGGCAATATAGCGAACTTTAATGACATGAATTCCCATGATTTCACTGGAAAGTGGTTCTTCGCCAGAGCTTTTGAGAGCAAGTCCCCATTTAGTTTTTGCAAAAATAAACCAGATAACAAAAGGTAAAATATAAGCAAAATAGACCAAGATGTTGTGTTTGAAAAGAATGTCACCGACGATTGGGATTTTACTTAAAATGGGAATGAAAATTGGTTGGATGGAAAATTTTAGCGTTTTGCCGACTAAGCCAATTCCAAAAAATGCGCTAATTCCAGTGCCAAACATTGTGAGGGCTAGTCCAGAAACTACTTGATTTGCTCGAATTGTGATTGTCATAAAAGCATGAATTAATCCCATCAAGCCGCCGATAATTGCCGCTCCTAAAATTGCTAAAAATAAATTTTCAGTATGATATGCTACAAAATAGCCGAAAAAAGCACCCATCAGCATCATACCTTCTACACCTAGATTCAAAATTCCAGATCGTTCTGTAATTATTTCACCGATGGTGGCATACAGGATAATCGTGCCACTTGCGATTGCTGTAAAAAGAATGGTTATTAGGTCAGACATTACTTTCTCCTCAAAATTTGAACATTATAATTTTTGAATAATTCGCCACCTAAAATAGCAAAAAGAATCAAAGATTGAATAATAACACCAACCGCTGCTGGTAAATGCATCACGATTTGAAGTGAGTCTACCCCTTTTAATAAAATGCTCAAGAAGAAAGCAAAAAATACAATGATAAATGGGTTAGAACGTGCTAACCACGCTACGATAATGCCAGTATAACCATAGCCGTTTGAGATGTGTTGGTGCAGTTTGTACTCGATGCCGCAAATTTGTCCAACGCCAGCTAAACCTGCAAGTGCACCACTTATCAAAAAAACGAGAAACATCATTTTTTTGATTTCGATGCCAGCATATTTGGCTGCTTTTAAACTTGAACCGGTGAGCCGAAGTTTATATCCCATTCTCGTATGATAAATTACAATGTAAAGTAAAATAACTAACAAAATTGCAATAATAAAACCAAAATGTACACGCCCAAAATTTAATCTTGGAAATTTTGCTTCAAGCGGAAATTCGGGAGTGTATGGGAAATTATCTTTTCCTTTCCAATGCCCGAAAAGAAAATAATCGGCTATATTGATGGCAACATAATTCAAAAGTAAAGTGGAAATAACTTCATTCATTTTAAACTTTATTTTGAGTAAAGCTGGGATTGTCGCCCAAATTGCACCGCCAATCATTCCTAAAAGCACCATGACTGTGAGCATTAAGGGGCGTGGTAAAACGGGTCCGTAAATAACGAATGCGGTTGCAAAAATGGCACCGAAAAAGAGCTGACCTTCTGCGCCGATATTCCAGATTTTGCTGTTCAATGCGATGGCTACGGATAAACCTGTGAAAATTAAAGGAATAGATTTTACCAAAGTTTCCGAAAAACCATAGCGTGACCCAAAAACAGAAGTCAAGATTTTCCAAAATGCCACGAATGGATTGGCACCATTTAAGGCAATAAAAATACCGGAAAGCATCAGAGCGAAGACAATTGCGTATAAAGTTATAATGAGTTCTTGCTGTTTTGAAACGCGTTCTTTTTGTTCTAATTTGATTCTAAACATCTCTGCTCCTAATTTTCCAAGTTTTCGATTTCTTGACCACTCATCATTAAACCAATTTGTTCGAGAGAGTAGTCGCCATTATTGAAAAGCCCAGTAAATTTACCTTCACACATTACTGCAATGCGATCTGAAAGTCCAAAAATTTCGTCAAAATCACCCGAAATTAGAATAATCGCTTTGCCTTCATTTCGTAAATTTAGAATTGAATTTCGCACAAATTCGGTTGCCCCTACATCTAATCCGCGTGTAGGGTAAACGCAAATGTATAAATCACAATCACGTTCGATTTCGCGTCCGATGATTAATTTTTGCAGATTTCCACCCGAAAGTAGAAGAGCTGGCAAGTTGATCCCTGGCATCATAATGTCATATTTTTGAATTATTTTTTCGGCGTATTTTTTTAATTTTACATTATTTAAGAGGAGTCCTTTTTTGAATTTTGGTAATCGGTAAACTTTCAGGATTAAATTTTCCCAAACGGAACGACTACCCGCAACGCCAACATTTATACGATCTCCCGGAATGTAGCTGATGCCTTCGTCAATTCTATTTTTGGGTGAATGTTGAGTGATATCTCTATTTTTGAATTTGATATTTCCACTCCCAACTTTTCTGTTTCCCGTGAGTGCATCCGCTAATTCAATTTGCCCGTTTCCAGTAACGCCCGCAATACTTAATATTTCACCACCTGCTACATTGAACGATAAATTTTTTACTGCCAAGACGCCATTATTGGAATTTACAAAAAGATTTTCAATTTTCAGGATTTCAGATATTTTTTTTGTTTTAGGTAAATTAAAAGTAGTGTTATGTTCTTTTCCAACCATCATTCTAGCAAGTTCATTCGGTGTAGTTTCTTCTTTTTTTACGGTTGCGATTTTTTCGCCTTTTCGTAGAACTGTGATGGAGTTTGCCACCTGGAAAACTTCCGACATTTTGTGTGTAATGAAGATAATTCCCTTTCCTGAATTAGCAATATTTCTTAAAATCTGCATTAAATTATCAGTTTCTTGTTTGGTAAGAACGGTAGTAGGTTCGTCTACAATAAGGACATCAACTTCGCGTACGAGCATTTTGAGAATTTCCACTTTTTGGCGAATACCAATCGGCAATTCATCGACAATTGCATCAAGATTAATATGGAAATCAAATTGTTTCATATATTTTTGAATTAATACTTTTTCAGAAGCCACATTGATGATAAATTTGTTTTTAGGATGTCCTAAAATGAGATTTTCAAAAACAGTTAAATTTCCCACCAAGCTGAATCTTTGGTGTACCATTCCGATTCCCATTGAAAGTGCATCACCAGGAAAGTTTAACACCATTTTTTTGCTTTTGAAAAAAATGTCGCCTTCATCTGGAAAATAGACGCCAGTTAGCATATTCATTAAGGTGGTTTTGCCTGCTCCATTTTCACCTAAGAGTGCTTGAATCTCTCCTTTTCTAAGAGTAAAATTTATTTTATTGTTTACTTTGACCCCAAAAAAAGACTTGGAAATATTGCGCATTTCTACTAGAAATTCACCAATCAAATTGGCTCCTTTTGTGAAATTATTTTGGACAAAAAAGCGAGATCAGTCTTAGCCAATCTCGCTGTAAAATAAAGCTTATTTTGATTCTGGAACTTTTCCTTTTACGCCTTTAACGAACCACTGAACACTAAGCTTTTCACCATCACTGAGAGCTTCGCCCTCTTTTACTTTGAGTTCGCCATTATTGTCGTAAAGTGGCCCATTGAAAATATAATCATCAGCGATGATATTTTCTTTTACAAGAGCTAATTCATCGATAAGGGTTTGAGGAACAATTTCATGAAATTTGGAAAGTGCAGTGATGCCACTATCTAATCCCCACCAAACAGGAGTACTTTCCCATTTGCCATCTTTAATTTTTTGAGCTATATCTTTGTAATAAACACCCCAATTCCAAATCGCACTTGTAAGCTGTGCATTCGGTGCCATAAAAGACATATCGCTATCGTTACCAATTGAATAAACCCCAGCTAATTCTGCTGCTTCTTGTGGTCCAGCTGAGTCTGTACCTTGCGTGATGAGATCGCAACCTGCTGCAATCATTGTGCTTGCAGCTTCTTTTTCTAGGACAGGATCGAACCAAGAATTTGTCCAGATAACCATCACAGTTGCATTTGGGTTCACGCTTTGTGCACCGAGTGTAAATGCATTGATATGACGCACAATTTCTGGGATAGGAAATGGTGCTACATAGCCAAGTTTTCCACTTTTAGACATTGTTCCAGCCACGATTCCAGCCATATATTTAGTTTGATACATTCTGCCAAAATAATTGGTTGAGTTATCAGCAGATTTGTAACCGCTACAATGGTGGAATTTCACA
>CAZWYK010000098.1:0-4530 GCA_964638205.1 uncultured Candidatus Cloacimonadota bacterium
ATATTTCACATCATAATCATTTTTGTTTTCAAATTTCATTAGATTTTTATTGAGAACTGAATCTGCGTACATTTGAAGTTCTTTATCCAAAGCTGTGTAAATTTTCAAACCGCCAGTAAAAAGTTGTGTTGTGCCATATTTTTTTTCTAGAATGCGGCGAATATACTCGATAAAATAGTCATCAGCACCTTGGTTTCCTTTTGGCTGATAAAGTTTTAAAATAGAATTTACTGCAATTTTATATTCATCTTCGGTTATCACGCCTTCGATGAACATTCGTTTAAGCACGATATCACGCCGCTTGATAGCTCTTTTGGGATAGCGTAGTGGATTATAAGCACCTGGTAATTGTGGCATTCCAATCAGCAACGCTGCTTCCGCCACATTAACATCTTTTGCACTTTTATCGAAATATCTTTGTGACGCCACCTCAATTCCATATAAACCATAACCAAATAATGATTTATTGAAATACATTTCCAAAATTTCATCTTTAGAAAAATGTTTTTCGATACGAATGGCTAAAAGCAATTCTTTAATTTTTCGCGTAATTTTTTTATCTTTTGTCAAAAACAAATTTCGTGCTAATTGCTGGGTGATTGTGCTAGCACCTTGCGAAAAGCTTCCTCTTTTTAAATTTACTAAAAAAGCTCGCATGAGTCCTTTCAAATCCATTCCCCAATGGTCGCGAAAATTTTTATCTTCAACTGCCATCATGCCATTTATTAAATATGTTGGAAGTTCTTGTAAATTAGTTAACTTTCGGCGTTCTATCGAAAAAATGTGAATCAATTCATCGTTACGATCAAACACTTCTGAACCAACTTTCATCTCATAATCTGTCAATTCTGAAAGTGGCGGCAACTCTTTGCTGTAATAATAAAAAATGCCAAAAGCTATCCCACTAAAAAAGATGGTAATGGCAAAAAATATCTTCAAATACTTAATTATTTCATTTTTCATTTTAAACTCAATTTATTTTTTTCGTAAAATAAAATCGCTAAATAGCCAGTTATTACACCGGTGATAATTCCTAAGATTATCAATATCGGAGTTAAATAGAATATTGAATTTTCTTTTATCAACAATATTCTCACTACCAATATTTGGGTAAAATTATGCGTAATCGCACCCAAGATACTCACACCAATAAAACTAAAATTTATTTTCGTTTTAAATACAATAAACATTGTAAAAAGAGCAATTATCCCACTTGCAAGTGAAATAATTGTTGTCGGCGTGAATATGGTTCCCACCAGAAAACCACCCATTATGGTTTTACTGATTGTTACCAAAAAAGCAACTTTGGCACTATTTGATGCAAGTAAAATGAGGATAATAATATTGGCCAAACCTATCTTAACGAAAGGAAACGGTTTTGGAATCAGCGTTTCTAAAGCATAAATTGAAATTGCTAAAGCTGTAAAAAAAGCAATTTTTGTTAAGCGATTTAAATCGTATTTTTGTTCCGTCATAAAAAAAT
Source organism: uncultured Candidatus Cloacimonadota bacterium (assembly GCA_964638205.1). GTDB lineage: Bacteria > Cloacimonadota > Cloacimonadia > Cloacimonadales > TCS61 > TCS61. Next base: position 1,484 of record CAZWYK010000098.1, read on the forward strand.
TTGCGAGAATTTTTCAATTCTCGCAAATTGTAAATTTAGCTATTTCTTTTTTCAAACTTTAGCATAAATTCCGCAAGAGCCTGAGCTGATTTCATTGGCAAAGAATTATAAAAAGAAGCACGACAACCACCCACACTACGATGTCCTTTTAAATTCAACATACCATTCGTAGCTGTTTCTGCAATAAATTTTTTCTCCAAATCTTCAGTTGGAAGTCGGAAGGGAATATTCATTAACGATCTATCTTCTGGCACAACTGTACCGCGATAAAAATTGGAATTATCCAAAATATTGTAGAGATAATTTGCTTTTTCGATATTCATTTTTTCAATAGCTTCCAAACCACCTTTTTGCTTGATCCAATTCAAAACACGACCGATTACATAAATTGAAAAAGTTGGTGGCGTATTGAACATCGAATCTTTATCGATATGCGTTTTATAGTTCATCATTGTGGGTAAATTTGGATTAATTTTTGCCACCATGTCTTTTCTAATGATTGCCAAAACTGCACCAGCTGGACCGATATTTTTTTGTGCGCCTGCATAAATCATTGCGTATTTTTTCACATCAATCGGTTTGCTCATAATATTGGACGACATATCCGCAATCAATGGAATTTCACCCAAATCGAGGTCTGTTTTATATTCCGTTCCACGAATGGTATTGTTGGTTGTGATATGAAGATAAGCTGGATTTTCAGATAAAATATTTTCTTTAGGAATGTATGTAAAATCTTTGTCTTCCGAACTTGCAGCGATGTGCATTTGCTTCCCGATATTTTTTGCTTCTTTCAAAGCTTTTGCCGCCCAAGTTCCAGTATTCACATAATTTGCCACTTGATCAGCAGTACAAAAATTGAGTGGAATCATGTAGAATTGACTACTTGCACCACCTTGCAAAAAAATCACTTCATAGTCATCCCCTAAATTTAAAATCTCTTTTACAGACGCAATTGTCTCATCAATAATTCCTTGATAAACAGCTGAGCGATGGCTCATTTCCATTACGGAAAGACCATGTCCTTTATAATCTACTAAGTCTCTTTGAATCTCTGCCAAAACCTCTTCCGGTAAAACAGCCGGACCCGCACTAAAATTATGAACTCTCATTATTTCCTCCGAAAAAATTATTTTGGGCTAAATTTGTAAGTTGAATTATTTATGCAAGTATTTTTTGAATCAATTTTCATACAAAATTGAAAAACAGCTAAATCACTAGCATCCATCAGTATTTTTTCATCCTAAAATTCGTTGATTAAACCAATAACATATTGCAAAATTAACGACGCATCAAAAGCTTGAACCATACTGTTTCCATCCACATCACCAGCTGTTTTTTGCCACTCTGCAAGATTAATCAAGCCAATTGAATATTGTATCGTTAGTGATGCATCAAAAGCCTGAACCTCACCATTTCCATCTACATCACCTAACAGAATATTATTGTTTGAAGCATTTGGCGTTGAAATTTCTAATTGTTGTAATGTCATACTCCCGTCTGGATTTCTACCGTAAGAAACATCTATTCCAAGTTGTGGATAGTGCAAACTGTCGATTGCGGCTACACCATTTTTATTGAAAATACCCACAAATTCACCATTTTGAGATAAACTGAAATTTGCATGCAAATTACCATCGTCATCATCTCCACTTGCCCAAATTATCAAAAAATCATGCGACTCAATTGTCACATTTGGAAACTGCCATTTATCTGGATAACGAACATCATCTGAAAGAAATAGTCCCGCCAAATTTATTGAAAATTCATTCGCATTATAAATTTCAATCCAATCTGAATACTCACCATTTTCATCTGCAATAGTAGATTGATTATCCGCCATAATTTCATTTATATAAACTCCCGAAATATAATTTTCTACTTCGTAATTTTGGAGTTGAGATTCAACGCTATTCAAACGATTTTGAATAAAAGTTTTCAGACCCAACATATTAAACAGTACATTTGAAACTTCTGTCTCTAAATTTATTTCAAATTCTTCATTTGTGAACATTTTCAGAGAATCCTCATAAACTGCTGGACGAATTAAATTGGCATAATTATCAATTTTTTCAAACAAATACTCTTCATTTAAAATTGTTTCTAACAGCTCCATGTAAGTCGTCAAATAAATATTTTTGTATTCTTCAATACCATTTGAACCAATTGTTTTTTCATAAAGTGGACGCGGTAAATAATATTCCCAAAACATATCCAAATTATATAAATCTTCCGGCTCGGCTAAATCCAAACGCAAAGTGCCAAACGCAAAGTTAAAATCCCATGGAATATGAATAAATTTATCACTTTCATCACGGTGATAAAGATAGTAATTACGTGCGTTCCCAAAATAACTATCCAGATTTGCAAAAAAATTATTTATCGTTTGAAAAAATAAATAATTCTGAATGTGAAACGAATCTTCCAGTAAATTTTGATAATTTTCTAGGTTGTTTAAAATGTAGATAAAATCTAATAAATCTGACCAATCATTGCTGTTTTCATTTGTTTTTAATTCGTAATTCTCGTAATAATTTTCTTGAAAAGGACCGTTCCAAACTAAATCACCGTATGGGTCACCTTTGAATAAATTCCCATCCTCATTTGTGCCAAAATTTTTCTCAATAAACCTCATATTTATTTGTTCTACATTAAGGTATAGACCGATATATTCGTCATTTACAAACAATTTTACGAAATTTGAACGCGAACTTGGAATGAAGTTATTAAATGAATCATACAGGATTTTTTCGCGTAAAAAAGTGGGATCTGCAAAAGCATTGTTAAGGTTAATTTTATCAACCCCATAAAATTCTTGATTTTCGGAAAATTCGTTAAATTTTATTTTGAATGGTTTTTTACGATTTGGGTGCATCGTGGAGGTATAACCTTTGATCCGAACTCCTACATTTTCATAATCTTCACCATTAAAAGTAAATGTGGCAGAAGTATATTCTTGCTCGCCGGTATCAAAACCATCCAAATAATTTTGCCACAAAGTATCGTACCAAGCTTCTTCTGTAAAAGTGATGTGAAACTCTAAAACT
>CAZWYK010000099.1:0-4507 GCA_964638205.1 uncultured Candidatus Cloacimonadota bacterium
AAAACATACCGAGCGGTAGATTTTTTGAAGGATTTTTTACCTCTTCTGCAACACTGGCGATTTTGGTTAAACCGCCGTAAGATATGAAAATTAAACCAGCGGTCATAAAAATAATTTTTGCGTCAAAATCTATTTTAGAGCTAAAATTTTCCAACTTAATTACCGACATGCCACTAAAAATGTAAAAAATTAGAATAACAATTAAACTGCCAACTAGCCAAGTTTGTAAGCGACTGGAATGTTTCGTGCCAACTAAATTTGTGACCATAAACAAAAGGCAAAAGAAAATAGCTATTAGCTTAATTTGTAACATTGATATTTCTGGAAAAAGAATAGTGGCAAATGCCCCAATTCCAAGTAGTGCAAAAGCACTTTTGAACGCTAGTGAAAACCACGCTGAAATACCACTCAAAGTGCCAAGTCCAGCACCCATACTGCGTTCAATAAAAAAATAATCTCCGCCAGATTTGGGCATTGCAGTGGCTAATTCTGCCTTACTAAATACAGATGGAATAACTAAAAATCCTGCCAATAAATAAGCCACAATTACCATAGAACCAGATTTTGCATAAGCTAAACCAGGTAAAATAAAAAGCCCAGAACTTATCATTGCCCCAGCTGCAATGCTGAACACATCAATTAATCGCAATTCTCTTTTTAGTTTTGTCATTTTGCTTTTATTGAAACATTGCGTCCCATTCTTTTACCTTCATAAAGTGCTAAGTCAGATCTTTTTAAGCATTCGTCTATTGTCTCAGACTCTTCATAAGCCGAAATTCCAAAAGTTAAAGTAATATGCAAGATTATATCTTTAAATTCAAAAGTCTGTTTCATAATCAAATTCCTTATATTTTCTGCTAATTTAAATCCCCCCGAAAGCGTTGTTTGGGGCAATAATAGTAAAAATTCATCTCCACCCCACCTTCCAACGGTATCTTGCTTTCTCACGGCATTAAACATTAATTTTGCGATTTCTTGTAAAATGAAATCACCAGCATCGTGACCGTGGGCATCATTTGTGGCTTTAAAATTATCAACATCGCACAAAACAAGTGCAAATGGTTCTTTGTTTCTTTCTAACCGCACCAATTCATAATTGATTTTTTTCATCATTGAACGACGGTTATTAATATTCGTAAGTCCGTCTATTGTAGATAGTAATCTCATCTTTTTTAAAGTATTACGTAGCTTTCGTTCAGTTTCGATACGATCGTTTACATCTTGAATTGTAACCAAAATAACGTCATTTTCGTACTTTGAAATATCTATCAAAAACATTTCTAACGAAAGCTCTTCCCCATTCACAGTAATAAAATTTTGTAACGTAAACACATTTCTTTTAAAAGTGTCGTCACTTTCTGAAGCAATAAAATTAGTAAATCTTTCACCGATTAAATCTTTTTCTATGTAACCAAAAATTTTTTCAGCTACTTTATTTACGCGTATTATCCGTTTAGAAAGCGAATCTATCAAAAGTTGTGCATTAATTGATTGCTGAAAAATTTCCTCAAAAATTAATGATTTATTCATAGGCATCTCTTTTTCTTTTCCAAAATATTTATCTGTTTTTCTACTTCATTATCATCAATTTTACGGTACAATCGCTCAATTTCATTGATGATAAAATTATTTGGATTTTTGGCTAAATTTTGCCAAGATATTTTTTCATTTAATCCAAGCATTTTACGCAATTTATCCATACTGTGGGGAATAACTGGTGAAGCTACAATAGAGATAATTCGCAAAATTTCCGAACAAACAAAAAGTGTTTCTTCTGCTTTCGCACTATCTGTTTTAATCTCTTTCCACGGCTGTGTTTCATCGAAATATTTATTGCCCATTCTGGCAATATTTATAAATAATTTAGTCGCTTTTCGCACTTCGTAATTTGCATAACATTCACCAATTTTGCTTGCTAAATCATTCACTTCTGTGAGTGTATTTTTTGCATTTTCCGAAAGTTCATTTTTTGCTGAAATTTTACCATCAAAATATTTTTTTGCGAACATGAAATTTCGGTTTGCCAAATTGCCCAAAACATTATTCAAATCATTGTTGATTTTTAATTGGAAATCCTTCCAACTAAAATCACTATCGCGTGTTTCGGGTGCATTTGCAGCCAAAACAAAACGCAAATACTCGCCTTCAAAATCTTGCAAATAATCTTCTACCCAAACTGTCCAACCTCGACTTGTGGACATCTTTTGTCCTTCCAAAGTCAAGTATTCATTCGCTGGAACATTATGCGGAAGAACAAAATTTTCTTTCTGTTTAGAGAGCATTGCTGGCCAAATTATGGTGTGGAATGGAATGTTATCTTTTCCTAAAAAATGCACCATTTTGGTATTTTTATCAAGCCAATAATCTTTCCATTTTTCTGATTTACCAATTTTTTGGAAAAACTCTTTCGTCGAAGAGAGGTAACCAATCGGTGCATCAAACCAAACATAAAGCACTTTTCCGTCGGTATTTTCTTCAAGCGGAATTGGCACTCCCCAATCTAAATCTCGCGTGATTGCTCTTTCTTGCAAGCCTTCATTTAGCCAGCTCAAGATGAAATTACGAACATTATCTTTCCAATATGTTTTCGTTTCCAGCCAATCCTTCAACTCGTTTTCAAATTTTGGTAAATCCAAATACCAATGCGTAGTTTCTTTAATGATCGGTGTTTCAGCAGAAAGTTTACTCTTGGGGTCAATCAATTCCATTGCATCTATCAATTTTCCACATTCATCACATTGATCGCCACGAGCACCTGCTACTTTACAAAATGGACAAGTCCCCTCAACGAGACGATCGGAGAGAAAACGTTTTTTGGAAGCATCGTAAAATTGCTGTAAGCTACGTTTTTTGATGTAACCCGCTTCATTTAAATTCATAAAAAAATCTTGTGAATCTTTAATGTGATTCTGGTGTGAAGTCCCAGAAAAATTATCTAGTTGAATATTTAAACCGGCCAAATCTGCTTGCATACTTTTATTAAATTTATCTACAATCGATTGTGGGGTAACGCCTTCTTCTTCCGCTTTAAGTGAAATCGGCGTGCCATAATCATCGCTTCCGCCAATATAAATGACATCATTTTTTAGTAATTTTTGGTAGCGCACAAAAACATCCGCATTCAAGTATGAACCAGCAATATGCCCGATGTGTAATTTTCCATTTGCGTATGTTAACGCACTTGTTACAAGTATTTTATCCAATTTAATTCTCCCTAATTCTCAGAAATTGTAAACTCTAAAACTTTATCTATTTTGTCAAGAATTGATTTTTTCTAAATTCTTTTTTGCCATTTCCATCTCAGGATTAATTTTTAGACATTTATGTAAGAGTAATTTTGCTTTTTCTAGTAAATTTTCATCGATGTAAATAGATGCTAAATTATTCAAAACACGCGTTTCATCTGCATTTTGCTCTAAAATTTCTAAATATTCTATCTTTGCTTTTGCAATCTCTTTTTCAGAGTGCAAAGTGAAGGCATAACTGTATTTTGCTTCTGTAAATTTAGAGTCAATTTCAACGGCGTTTAAGTAAAATGCTTTTGCTTTTTTAGGTAGATTAGAAAGCGAATAGAATAACCCCCAATAGTAATGTAAATCTGCTGAATCAACATAAATAGCAGAATATTTTTTTAATAATTCATACGATTTTGTCAATTTTTGTTGTGATAAAAGTATAGCTATTTGCTTCCTTGCTTCTATTTCCCCATTTACTATTTTTGGCTCGCCAAATATTTTCGCAAAAATTTTCCATTTGTCATCAATTTTATGTAAAATTAACGATAAATCGTGTTTTTTATTGAGTTCGAAATAGGCAACTGCTGCTACTTGATTTTGCGAAATAGCCGATGAAATCAGCTTAAATTCAATTGTTTTTTTTAAGATTTTGTTTTTTGAGATACGATTTAAATAATTTTCGCGATATCTATTTTTTAAGGGAAGAATGAGGAAGCTAATCGTTTTTTCCCAATTTTGCTCGATAATTTTTTCGATAAAATTTTTAGCAACATCTTCGTAATTTTCAGTTTGATGTAATACATTATGATTACTTAGTTTATAGTTTGTGTTCAAATAAGTTAGTGGAATAGATGATGGGAAATTTATCTGAGAAAAAAAATCTCTAATCTCTGTTTTTCCCACATCAGTTTGGAGCATATTTCGGGGAGTTTTGTCATTAAATATTTTTTGTGGATTCATCATCCACTTATCAATTTGTTTTTTGATTAAATCAGCGTATTCTTCGATTGAATCAGCATTTGTTTTTATGCTAAAATTTTCAGTTGTTTTTAATGAATAGTGACAACTTTCAGGGCATTTTTCATCAATTCGCTTTTCGTTACAGCAGTTCCAGCAGATATTTTTTGCAATTCGTAAACAGAAACGATTTCCACGGTTATCTTTACAGATTTTACAGCGATTATTTTTTTTTAAAAAACTCAAATTTACTCCAAAGTTGGTGGCATTTTACGTTTGAATTTTGATTGCTTTATCAACTTTTTCACAAACAT
>CAZWYK010000100.1:0-4402 GCA_964638205.1 uncultured Candidatus Cloacimonadota bacterium
CTTCGCCCGCATTTGAAGCAATATAGAAAGCTGGACGAGTCAGTGCGTTTTTCAAAATTTCGGCACCAACTTTTTCTTCGTGCGTATCAAGCTTCATCTCACTAATCGCTTTAGCAGCATGAATCAATGTGGCACCGCCACCTGTTACAATACCCTCTTCAACTGCTGCACGAGTAGCGTGTAAGGCGTCATCAACACGTGCTTTTTTTTCTTTCATTTCTGTTTCGGTTGCTGCTCCAATTTTAATCACAGCTACTCCACTAGAAAGTTTCGCCAATCTTTCCTGCAATTTTTCTTTATCATAATCAGAAGTCGTTTCTTCAATGTGGGTTTTGATCTGTTTCACACGTGCTACCAAATCAGCTTCTGAACCATTCCCTTCTCTAATAATTGTGTTATCTTTATCAATAATGACTTTTTTTGCTCTTCCTAAATCCGCAACAGTGGCAGAATCAATCTTGCGTCCAAGTTCTTCTGAAATCACTGTTCCGCCAGTCAAAATAGCGATGTCTTCCATAATTGATTTGCGCCGATCACCGAAACCAGGAGCTTTTACTGCGGCTACATTCAAAGTACCACGAAGTTTATTTACAACGAGAGTAGCAAGTGCTTCACCTTCAATATCTTCCGCAATAATTAGAAATGGATTTCCACTTTGTGCAACTTCTTGTAAAATTGGGAGCAAATCTTTCATTACACTAATTTTTTTATCGAAAAGAAGAATGTATGGATTTTCAAATTCTGTCACCATTTTATCAGAATTTGTCACAAAATATGGAGAAAGATAACCACGATCGAATTGCATTCCTTCAACTTTTTCAAGATATGTATCGATTGATTTTGCCTCCTCAACATTTATAATGCCATCATTCCCAACGGAACTCATCGCATCTGCAATTAACTTCCCAATTTCATAATCATTGTTCGCAGAGATAGAAGCAATTTGTGCAATTTCATCATTATTTTTAATTTCTTTACTGAATTCTTTAATTTTTTCCGTCACAACTTTTGCTGCTTTTTCAATACCTCTTTTCAAATACATCGGATTTGCACCGGCTGTTACATGCTTCAGCCCCTCATCAATAATTGATTTTGTCAAAACTGTTGCTGTTGTGGTTCCGTCACCTGCTGTGTCGTGAGTTTTTTCTGCCACTTCCTTGACAAGTTGTGCCCCCATGTTTTCAAACGGATCTTCAAGTTCAATATCTCTTGCCACCGTAACTCCGTCTTTTGTGATAAGCGGTGAACCAAATTTTTTACCCAAAACCACATTTCTGCCTTTTGGCCCTAAAGTTACTTTCACTGCGTCTGCCAATTGATCTACACCTTTTTTCATTGCCATTCTTGAAGTATGTCCAAAATTAATCTGTTTAGCCATTTAAGCCTCCTCATTTATTTCTATTTTCTCTATTTTTTAGCAATCACACATATCGAGTGCTAATTTTTTTTGAGAATATTTTTTGTCAAATAAAAAAAATGTTTTATTAGGGTTGACACAAATTTTCAAATTATAATTTTGCTTTCGTAATTTTTAATAAAAAACTTGGAGAGCCTAAATGAATAGAAAAGTAACTATTCTCGGTGCGGGATTAGTAGTAAAACCGATGGTGGATTATTTGGCTACACGCGACTATAAACTTACTGTTGCGGACATTGCTTTTGATAAAGCCAAAAAACTTACCGACGCCTACACAAACGCCACCCCTTTACAATTCAACATAAATAATACTGAGGAACTCGACAACCTAGTGCAAAATAGCGATATTGTCGTGAGTTTATTGCCGGCTATTTTCCATGTGCAAGTTGCCAAAAAATGCATCAAATACAAAAAAAACATGGTTACTGCTTCCTATATTAGCCCAGAAATGCGAGCATTAGATCAGCAAGCAAAAGATGCTGGGATCATAATTCTTAATGAAATTGGAGTTGACCCCGGTATAGATCATATGAGTGCAATGAAAATATTTCACCATGTAGAAAGAACGGGTGGAAAGATTGTAAGTTTCATGAGCTATTGTGGTGGTCTTCCAGCTCCGGAAGCTAATACAAATCCACTCGGATACAAATTTTCATGGGCACCAAAAGGCGTCCTAATGGCAGCCGGAAATGAAGCTAAGTATATGAAAGATAGAAAAATTATCGAAATTAAAGGTAAAAATCTTTTTGCTAATTACTGGCTTGTTGATGTAGATGGCATTGGCACTCTCGAGGCATATCCAAACCGTAATTCACTAGATTATATTGACCTATATAATCTAAAAGATGTGAAAACAATGTATCGAGGAACCTTTCGAAACATTAGCCTTTGCGACACTTGGTATATAATGTCTCAAATGGGTTTCTATAAAGAAGATGAAATCTTTGAAAATCTAACTGGAACAGTTAAAGAATTCATTCTAACAAAAATGTTTAAAACAGATAAAGACAAATGCCTCAAAGAACTTTTAATGGAAAAATATAATCTTCCCGCACAAAGTGTTATCTTAAAGAAATTTGAATGGCTGGGTTTCTTCGATGATTCCAAAATTCCAATCAAAAAAGGTGGAGCAATTGACGTTCTTACCGCCATTATGCTTGAAAAAATGTCTTACGAAGAAGGTGAAAGAGATATGCTTGTTCTTCATCACAAATTTGTGGCAGAATATCCCAATAAAACCCAGAAAATCACATCTACAATGATTGATTATGGAATTCCAAATGGTGATTCATCTATGGCAAGAACTGTTTCACTTCCCGCTGCAATCGGTGTTCACATGATTTTGGAAAACAAAATAAGTTTGACTGGCGTTTACATGCCTACTCTTCCAGAAATTTATGAACTCGTCTTGGCTGAACTCGAAAACCTTAACATTAAAATAACTGAAAAATTCTTTTAGGAAAACAGATAAATGAAAAAATTAGGTATAAGAATTGAGACGAAAAATATATGGGAAAGAAGAGTTCCGTTAAATCCAACAGCTGTTCAAAAGTTAACCAATAATGGATTTGGCGTTGTAATTCAACCATCTGAAAACAGAATATATAAAGATGATGAATATAAAACTGTTGGAGCTCAAATCTCTAACGATCTTACCGAATGCGATTTTATTATCGGTGTAAAAGAGATCCCAATGAAAGATCTAATTCCAGGTAAACCACATCTTTTCTTTTCTCATACTATAAAAGGACAAGATTACAATATGCCTCTCCTGCAGAAGATATTAGATGACAAGATCACACTTCTCGATTATGAAAAAATTGAAGATGAGAAGAACAGAAGACTTGTCTTCTTCGGTAAATTTGCTGGTGATGCTGGTATGATTGACACACTTCACGGCTTAGGACAGAGATTAAAACAGCAATATAATATTGAAACTCCATTCTTAAAAATAAAACACTCTTATCAGTATGAATCAGTTCAAGATGCCATAGATCAAATTAGTATTATTGGAAAAGAGATCGAGCGAGATGGACTTCCAAAAGAGATAACACCACTTAATATTTTTCTTTTAGGATATGGTCATGTTGCACAGGGATGTAGAGAAGTTTTAACAGCTTTGCCGATCATGGAAATCGCACCTGATGAGTTAGAAGAACATTCCAAAAATTATAATGATAATAAAATTTATCTCTCGGTATTTAAAGAGGAACATCTTGTGGAAAGGAAAGATGGAGCAGAATTTTCACTTAACGATTATTTTATGAATAATTCTGCATATAAATCTCGTTTAGAACAATATCTTCCATATTGCAGCATTTATATGAATGCAATTTACTGGGCTCCCGACTGCCCGGTTTTTCTTCCAAATTCTTATTTGAAAGAGATTCAGGACAAAGACCCTAAACTTATCATTATTGGTGACATAACTTGTGATCTTGAGGGCTCTGTACAGGCTACCGTTAAACCAACATGGCCTGATAATCCTGTTTTTGTGTACAACACAAAAACAAAGAAAGAGACAGATGGTTATGCTGGCGATGGATTTGCTGTAATGGCAGTTGACAATTTACCTTGTGAATTTCCAAAAGAAGCTTCGGATACATTTTCTAGTTCACTAATGCCATTTATGGAGCAAATACTTAATAATGATTACTCTAAACCCATCAATGAATCATCCCTTCCAACAGAGATAAAAAATGCCTGCATTACACATCAAGGAAAGTTAGAGAATAGCTTTAAATATCTAAAAAAATTTATAAAATTAAAATAATATAGGAGTAGTTATGGCTACAATTCAAGACGCAATTCAAGAGAATCCTGATTCAAAAAATTCTATAAAAAAAATTGATATTCAGGTCTCTGATATAAAAAAAATGATGGATCGGTATCATTATTCTAACGACATAAAAGCGAATATAGAAAAAGAAAACCTTCTACCTGCTGGCGTGTTATCTCGTTTGCATTCCTGCTTTACAAATCATT
>CAZWYK010000101.1:0-4368 GCA_964638205.1 uncultured Candidatus Cloacimonadota bacterium
TTCATGGTAATGTGAATTTCAATAGTGCTAACGAAAATACTGAAGATAATAGGCAAGAATATTCGTTGGCTTTAAATGGGCAATTGGATAATCGCTTAATTTATAAAAGTGGGATGTTCAATTATACTTTGAAGCATTTGATGGAAATTGGCGTTACCAAGGAGTACGATGCTGATTTTCATTTAGCCACCGATAATTTTGATTTAAAAAATACGGCAATTTTCTATTTTTTGAAAAATTTAGGGTTTTACGGTAGGATTGATTTGAATACTCATCTTTTTGATAAAAAAGAGGTAGATTCTGACACGACAGAAATCGTGATTGAACCGAGTTTTTTCCCATTAAAATTAAAGGAAGGCTTGGGGATTAACTATCGTATTTTAAAATCTTCGAGAGCAGATTTGAGTATTCGCGGTGGTTTGGGTTTTAGACAAGACTATAATAATAATGTTTTGGAATGGACAGATTATGATGATGGCTCATATAAATATATTTCTAAATCAAATGCAATTGAAAAAGGGATAGAGTTTTCGGCAGTTGGAAATTTCAAATTACCTTTCAATCTATCTTATTCGATGAATGCAGATGTGCTTTTGCCATTCCAAAAAGATGAAAATTTTACCATCGAATGGGAAAATATGTTTAACTTGAAATTGACGAAATTTGTATCGTTAGATTATAAACTGAGATTAGAAAATAAAATTCCTGATGATGGCGATGAATACCTCTTAACCAATCACAGTCTCTTTGTGAGAATTACATATTTTCTTAGATAACAATGAGATACGAAGATAAAACACTATATTTAGAAGGTGCGTTAACTAAAAATACTATTGCCTTCAAATTGGAAAAATTATTGTTGACTGAAATCAGTGAAATTGATCTTGCCAAAATCAGTGAAATTGATAGTGCTGGAGTCGCTTTTATTGATGAATTGAAAAGGAAATTTAATGCTCCGAAAATAGTAAATATTTCTGATGAAATTGCCCAAAATATGCGAATATTTTCCCCTCAAACTTTACCAAAAACAGAAGAGAAAATGAAGGAAAATACCTTTATCAAAATTGGCGGTTTAGTTTTTGCTCAATTAATTTCGGTCAAAAACGCATTTTATTTAATTGCAGATATTTTCTATTGGTCTATTTTTGGTGTTTTCAATCGCAAGGGACATCGTAAAGGGTCGGTGGTTCAACAAAGTATCTTAATCGGAATGGATGCAGTCTGGATTGTCGCGTTACTTTCATTTATTTTGGGCTTGATTTTAGCATTACAAGCGGCAGCACAATTACGTCAATTTGGGGCCAATATTTTTGTGGCAGATTTAATGGCACTTTCGATGGTTATTGAAATGGGACCTTTTTTGACGGCGATAATTTTGGCGGGTAGGAGTGGTTCTGCAATAGCTTCCGAAATAGCCACAATGAAGGTAACAGAAGAAGTTGATGCACTCAAAATGATGGCAATAAATCCGATTCGCTATATCGTGGTACCAAAATTTCACGCAATTACAATTTGCATCTCGTTACTTGTCATAATTTCCACCTTAGTAGGAATTTTGGGTGGTTTAGTAGTGGCTGTAACTTATCTAGACTTGAGTCCCGTTGCCTTCCTAACTCGTGTTTTTGAAGTGGTGAAATTTCGAGATGCATTGATAGCCTTGGGTAAAAGCTATTTTTTTGCGTGGATTATTGTGATAATCGGTAGTTACTACGGTTTTAGTGCGAAAGGTGGCGCAGAGGGAGTGGGGAAGGTTACCACAAAAGCAGTAGTTGCGTCCATTTTTTGGGTAATTATCATCGATGCAATTAGTAGTTTGATTTTTTACTATAATGTGAAGTTAATATGAAAGAAAAAGCAAGAGAAACAATAATATCTGTGCGTAATTTGACCGCAAAGTTTGGTGAAAAGACAATTTTGGAAAAGATAGATTTAGATATTTTTTCAGAAGAAATTACCGTTATTTTGGGAAATAGTGGTTGTGGGAAAACAACGCTCATAAAAAATATTTTACAATTGTATCAACCGCATTCTGGCGAAATTAAAATTTTTGGACAGGATATTGGTCAAGTTGAAGAAAGTGCGTTTAACCAAATTTTACAGAAAATTGGCATGCTTTTCCAAAATGGTGCTTTACTAAATTCGATGAATATTTTTGATAATATTGCAATTCCGCTCGAGCAACACACAAATTTACCTAAAGCTATTATCGAAAAAATGGTGAATGTGAAGTTACAACTCGTAAATTTAGAAAATGTGCGTGAAATGATGCCAGCCGAACTTTCGGGAGGTATGAAAAAACGAGCCGCATTGGCGCGTTCAATTATTCTCGATCCTATCATTTTGGTTTGCGATGAGCCATCAGCAGGGCTCGACCCAATTACAAGTGCTGCACTCGATGAACTAATTCTAAATTTACGGAAACTTTTGAAGATGACAATTGTGGTGGTAACGCACGAATTGGCGAGTATTCATCGCATTGCAGATAGAATTGTTTTCCTCGATGATGGCAAAATTTTATTTAGTGGAAATTTAGATGATGCCAAAAAATCGGAGATTGAAGCGGTGCAAAACTTCTTTGAAATTGGTAGTTTTTGATGGTTAATTCAAAAAGACAAAAATTCTTACTCGCCGAAAATTTGAGCAAATTGGCAAAATGGCTACGCATTTTGGGGCATGATGCGGTAATTTACAAAAATATCTCATTTTTAAAACGTGCAAATTTAACAAAAAAGGAGCGTCGCATCTATTTGACGCGAAGCAAAAAAGAGTTCAATTCTCATTTAATTTTTTCACGAATTTTACTCAAGTCAGATGATGATTTACAGCAAATTAAAGAGTTGCGAAAGCTGTTGCATTATGACGAAAACGAAATGTTTTTGCGTTGTACAAAATGTAATAAAAAATTATATTATATTGATAAAGAAAGAGTTAATGGGAAAGTACCCAAGAGGGTATTTGCTCATTTTACCACTTTTTATGCGTGCAGGAAATGTGGGAATTTTTATTGGAGAGGTTCCCATTTTGTTGCACTCAAAAAAAAACTAGAAAAAATATTTTCGTAGTTTATTTCATCTTAGTAAGTTAACAAGTTTTTTTGGAATTATCTTAAAAAACTATTTGACAAATTTCATCATTTTTTACTTCCGTTCCTTTAATATTGATTTTCAATAAAAATGGAGATTCTAATGAAAAAAGTGTATTTTTTGCTTCTGTTTATTTTTTGTATGTTGATACTTTTTGCCACTCCAGAAATTACTTTCAAAGAGCCTATTTACGATTTTGGCGATGTCTATGAAAAAGATGGTCCCGTCGAACACGAATTTGAATTCACAAACACTGGTGATGAGCCGCTCGAACTAAAACGCGTTAAAGCGTCGTGAGGATGCACCACGCCCAGCTGGTCAGCTGGATTTATTCAACCCGGTGAAACAGGAATTATCAAAGCGGCGTACGATGTGAAAAATCGTCCTGGAAAATTCAATAAAAAGATTACTGTTACTTCGAATGCTTCCACGCCAATTTTGAGAATCCAGATTTCTGGAAATGTGATTCCAATTCCTGGGATTTTTAGGTATGAAGTAGGGGCTTTCAAAGTAAAGTCACAAAATGTCACTTTCAGAAAAATGCAGAATAACACCGTCAAAACCGTTAAAAGAGAGACACGAAATGATGGTGATAAACCAATTACAGTCAGTTTTGAAAATGTGCCAAGATACATTACTATGAATGCGGTCCCAGATACATTGATGCCAGGCGCAAAGGGTAGCATTGTCGCAGTCTATGATGCCAATAAAAATTCAAAAATAGGCTTCAATAATGACATCGTAATTATGGTAGTGGATGATGGTGAAACAAGGCGAGAAGGTAAACTGAAAGTAAGTGCAACCATTTTGGCGACCAAGCCAAAGCCGAAAGCTAAGAAATAGAATGGGTGATTTTGTCATACAAAAACGACACAATGATTTATCTACAGAAATTTACGCTGAGATAAGAAATGAGTTTAATGAAATTAAGTTAAAAAAAAGTTTGACAAAACTTATCAGTTTTAATTCTTTGGAACCAAGTCGAGGTTTTAGCCTCAATTTGAAAATGAAAGTTCTTTATGAGATAAGAGTATGAGTGTTTCTGTCGCAAATTAATTTAATGTGAGATGTTAATTTCGAAAATTAAAATTGATGTGTTTCTATCGAAATTTATTTTTTATGATGATGTGTTTCTATCGAAAATTTGGGGATGTATTTTTGTGTTAATTTCAAAAAAAAAAGGAGATTTTATGAAAAAGTTATTCTTAGTTTTACTGGTTTTTGCGTTGGCTACGACACTCGTATTTGCTGATGCGAAGAAACCAGTAAAACTAAGAATAACTTT
>CAZWYK010000102.1:0-4343 GCA_964638205.1 uncultured Candidatus Cloacimonadota bacterium
AAATGAAATAACTCTTCCTTACTGTTTATCGCTTTGTGAAAATTTTCTGTTTCTATCTTGTCTTTTTGGAAATATTGAAGACGTAAACGAGAAAATGTACCACCAACATCAATGGAAATAAAATTTATTGCCATTCGATTACTAATTGTTCGTCAACACTCAAAGAATCTGAACAACTAAATATTCCATTAACAGTAAAATCATAATGTCTGTTCGATGGCAATCGACGCCAAATAGAGTCTCCAATTGCGATAAATTCCATATTTTCCAAAAGATGAAATTCAGCAGAGCCTGTCATTGTGTAATAAAAGTTGGTTATTTCAACTTCCGAATTATTGATTAATTTTACGCTCGCATGGGTAGGATTACAAAAAATATTTAGTGTTTCATCTGGTTGTACGACAATTGCAGTTTCATTGTAAAAAATACCATCTGAGTCCTGCATTATAAATGTTTCTCCTTCCAGCGTTAATGGAATTTTATGTTCGTAATTTATTGAAAATGGCCAAATTTTGGTTCCAGTATCAACTAAAACTGTTTGTTCATTTTGCCCTGCAAGCTGGTATTCATTACCTTCTAATGAAAAATAGATACTGTGGTCGGTACGATTAATAAATTTCACATAACCTTCCGAAGAACAGCCCCAAAAAATAATTGTTATGAAAATAACGAAAATAATTTTGCTCATTTACACCTGCCTGAATAAATAATATATTCAATAATTAATAAGCAAAGCGGAGGTAAAATGCTCAACCATATTTGAGTATCCAACCCAATAATTCTCGCTTTATTTATTGTATTTAAGCTATGAAAAATCACAAATATTAGTACGCTAAACGACAAACTTTGTAACGCTCCAAAAATCCAAAATATCGTTTTATTCATTTTGTTCTCCAAATCTAGCGGTTTCTGATAATTCCTCTTCGATACGCAAAAGTTGATTGTATTTTGCAATTCTTTCACTTCGACAAAGTGAGCCTGTTTTAATTTGACCAGCATTCACAGCTACTGCCAAATCTGCAATAAATGTATCGGATGTTTCACCGCTTCGATGAGAAATAACGGTGGTAAAACCAGCATTTTTTGCCATTTCAATAGAATCTAAAGTTTCAGAAAGTGTACCTATTTGGTTCAATTTAATCAAAATTGAATTTGCTGATTTTTCAGTAATCCCACGCTGTAAACGCTCCACATTAGTTACAAAAAGATCGTCTCCCACTATTTGAATTTTATCGCCCAATTTTTGGGTAAGAATTTTCCACCCCTCCCAATCATCTTCTGCCAAACCATCTTCAATTGAAATAATCGGGTATTTTTTCACTAAATCAGCGTAATAATCTACCATTTCGTTTGAATTCAACACTTTATTTTCTGCTTCGAGATGATATTTTCCATTTTTATAAAACTCCGAAGAAGCTGCATCAATTGCAATTGAAACATCAATTCCGGGACGATAATTTGCATTTTTTATCGATTCAATGATTATTTTCAATGCTTCCTCATTTGACGATAAATTCGGTGCAAAACCACCCTCATCTCCAACTGCAGTATTGTGTCCTTTTTTCTTTAAATAAGATTTTAGCGAATGAAAAATTTCGGTATTAATTTGAAGTGCCTCACTAAAACTACTCGCCCCAACTGGCATAATCATAAATTCTTGAATATCCACATTGTTGTCAGCATGTTGCCCACCATTCAAAATATTTGCCATCGGCGTGGGGAGCAGGCGAGAATTAGTCCCACCAATATAACGGAAAAGTGATATATTTTGCTCGTTTGCAGCTGCTCGAGCACAAGCCAATGAAACTCCCAAAATTGCATTTGCTCCTAAATTTTGTTTATTTTCCGTTCCGTCTAATTCTAACATAATTGTGTCAATTAATACCTGTTCAGTAATTTCCAAGCCTAATAATTCTGGTGCAATTATCCCATTTACATTATTTACAGCATTCAAAACACCTTTTCCTAAATATCTATCAACATCGCCGTCTCGCAATTCAACTGCTTCGTGGTCACCGGTTGATGCACCGCTTGGCACCGCTGCTCTGCCAAAATAACCACTTTCCAAAATTACATCTACTTCGATGGTTGGATTGCCGCGAGAATCTAAAATTTCACGCGCGTTAATTACCATTATTTCTGACATTTAGTCTCCTAGCTTTTAAAAATTTTTTCTAAAGATTTTACGGAACCGAGCATCGCTGAAGATTCGTAAGGCACCACAATTGTCTTATCGTTATTTTTGACAACTTCTTGGAAAGCTTTGATATATTTGACTGCCAATAAATATTGAGCTGGGTCTGTGCCCGTTTGATTAACTGCTTTCGCAATATTCTCAATCGCTTTTGCTTCGGCCTCTGCAACTAAAATTTTTGATTTTGCCTCACCTTCTGCGCGTGCAATTTTTGCTTCTTTTTCGCCTTCTGCAACTAAAACTTGAGAGCGTTTTTCACCTTCTGCCGTCAAAATCTTTGCACGACGATCGCGTTCAGCACGCATTTGTTTTTCCATTGCCACCTTAATTTCCTGCGGTGGATTAATATCTTGAAGCTCGACACGATTCACCTTAACACCCCATTTATCAGTCGCCTCATCTAAAATAACGCGCAATTTATTATTAATTGTATCACGAGATGTAAGTGTTTTATCTAATTCTAGTTCACCAATAACATTACGCAAAGTCGTCTGCGTCAATTTTTCGATTGCATTTGGCAAATTATTAATTTCATAAACTGCTTTCACCGCATCTGTAATTTGAAAATACAATAATGCGTCAATTTCGATGGAAACATTGTCGCTCGTTATCACATTTTGACGAGGAAAATCGTAAACCGTTTCACGCAAATCAATTTTACTTTCAGATTTAATGGTAACAACTTTTTGACCGTGCAAATTGGTCTTCACGTAACGCCAATTTATTTGACGAGTTTTATCGATAACTGGCCAAATTACATGTAAACCACTTTCTAATGTACGATTGTACTTACCCAATCTTTCGATGACGATAACCTGTGCTTGCTTAACGACAACCAATCCTTTTGAAACCAAAACCACTAACAAAACTAATCCAATAATTAAAACTACCGACATAAACTCCTCCTAATTTTTTTCTACTATTAACTTATTTCCGTCAATGCCTACAACAACGACCTTAACACCTTTTTTACACTGCTCATTTGAAATCGCAGACCACTCTTCACCGCCAACTTTCACATAACCTTTTTCATCTGGTAAAATATCTTTCTGAACAATTCCTGTTTGATTTATGAGTGCGGTAACATTTGTGTTTTTTCCATTTTTTGAAAAATATTTTTTACTCAATCGACTTAGCGAAATAAAAAGCAAAAATGTCACAATTATGTAAAACAATAGATTTACCCAAAATATATCCATTTTTAACGCCAAAAAACCAGTTAAAATAGCACCAATTCCGAAACTCATAAAAAGAAAACCGGGCGTAAAAATTTCAATAATTATACAAATAATGCCAATTGAAAACCAAATCATCCACGCTTCCATTTTATCTATCCTCTTCCTTGATTTATTTGCTTTCGTTTTTATAGACTCGTTTTGAATTACGCCCATACTCATCTTTATTGTATCTATATGGCCGGCGACCACTTCTTGGCGATTTTATACCAGCCAATTCCATTAACCCAACAATAAACATCATCAAATAATACACTATAAACAGCAACACAGTAAATAATACAAATGAGCCAATTGTAATTTTTATGAAGCTTTGGAAATTTTTATTAAACACAGCGTCTGACACATTACTAGTTGCGGTTAATAAGATAATATTGTATTCTTTTTGGTGAATTTCTTCTAATCTTTTTTTCTCAAGCTCGTCAAGTTCTTTTTGTTTTTCGTTCAGCTGCTTATTCAATTGTGCTAATATTTCGGAAGAGCCCATCTCTTTCATTAATTCCTTAATTCTCGTTTTAGCAAAAATTAAATTTTTGGTGTTTTCTGTAAAATTTTGTCTGAATCCATTTTCGTGAGATTTTCCTAAAATTTCTGTCTCAATATCATTAATTTTTTTTAGTTTATTAAAAATAGTAGTATAGGATGTATCGGGCACTTCAAAAACATATGTTTTGTGTGTTTTGTGTGTGTTTGAATATTTAAGAATTGTGTTACTATAACCTAAAATTTCATCTATTACAGAACAAATGCTTTCGAAACTTTCATTACGATATTTAAGTTTAATTTTCTTCACATTCTGTGCATCATTAAATATTTTTATCGCTGTTTGCATCTCCATGTTATCCGTATTTTTTGAAAATATATCTAATACGTTTGACTGTTTTAAACCTAGTAATATAGAAATAATCATCACT
>CAZWYK010000103.1:0-4320 GCA_964638205.1 uncultured Candidatus Cloacimonadota bacterium
CAAAATCGATGAACACTGTTGATAAGCATTCTTCCGGCGGCGTGGGCGATAAAATAACCATTCCACTCGCACCCATCGTAGCCGCTTGTGGTGCCAACATTCCCATGATTTCCGGCAGAGGTCTCGGGCATACAGGTGGAACGCTTGACAAATTGGAAAGTATCCCTAATTTACGCACAAATTATGGAGAAGATGAATTCAAAGATATCATTGAAAAAGTTGGCTTTTCTATCATTAGTCAATCAGAAAACTTGGTGCCAGCTGACCGCAGAATTTATGCTTTGCGAGATGTAACTGCAACGGTGGAGAGTTTACCACTCATCACCGCCAGCATTATGAGCAAAAAAATCGCAGAAGGAGCACAAAATTTAGTTATTGACCTCAAAATTGGTGATGGTGCTTTCATCAAAAATATGAAAACTGCCAAAAAGTTAGGTAATTTACTCGCTCAAACTGGTAAAAATTTCGGACAAAATGTAACCGTCATCTACACAAATATGAACGCACCACTCGGAAATTATGTTGGCAATGCTTTGGAAGTTATGGAAAGCATCGAATATTTGCAGGGAAAAAGAGTGGACGATATTCACGAAATCACCAAAACTTTGGCAATTGAAATGTTGCTTCTTGCTAAAATTGCAAAAAGTGAAACAGAAGCTGGTGAAATGGTAGAAAAAGTAATTGATGATGGCTCCGCTTTAGAAAAATTCTGTCAATTTATTAAAGCACAAAATGGTAATCCACAAGTTTGCGATGATACTTCACTTTTACCGCAATCCAAATTCCAAATCGACATAACTGCAAAAATATCTGGTTGGATAAAAGCGATTGACAGCCAACAAATTGGTTATGCACTCATCGATATTGATGCTGGCAGAAAGACGCTAAATTCCAAATTGAATTACGCATCGGGTGCATATTTGCCATTCAAAATTGGCGATAAAATTCGTGAAGATGAAGTTTTGGGAAAAGTTTTTTGTGATGATGAAAAATTGGGGAAATTAGTTGCAGAGAAAATTGAGAACTGCTACACATTTTCAGAAACAAAAGTAGAAAAACAAAAAATGATTTTGGGAGTACATCATGGATAGCAACTCGGATAATTCCCAACTTAGAAAGATGAATAAAACAATGAAAACTATAATTTTCGACTTTGATGGAACTATTGCAAACACGCTCGATGCTGTGGTGAACATCTATAACGATATAGCACCTAAATATAATTGCAAACCTGTAAAACACAAAGATAGAAAAAAACTGCAAGCAAAAAGACCTCAAGAATTTTTAAAAAATTACGGAGTTAATCATCTTAAATTATTCTTTTTGGTAATTCATACAAGAAGAAAATTACGCAATGAAATCGGAAATATCAAGCCAATTATCGGAATTACTCAAGCATTAAAAGAGCTCAAAATAGCTGGTTTTAATCTTGGAATTATGACCTCAAACTCAAAAATAAATGTAAATATTTTTTTAGAAATGAATGGAATCAAAAACATCTTTGATTTCATCTACACGAGCAAAAATATTTTTGGAAAAGATAAAACAATAAATCAACTTCTTAAAAATCATAAAATTAGAAAAGATTCTGTCGTTTATGTTGGAGATGAAACTCGCGATATCGAGGCGGCAAGAAAAGTAGGAATTCCAATTGTGGCAGTAAGTTGGGGATTTAATGCACGAGAAATCCTTGCTCTTTCAGAACCAGATAAAATTATTGATAATCCCAAAAAAATGCTCGAATGTTTGCAGAAAATAACGGAAGAAAATAAACTATTTTATGGATTCGAAAACAAAGTATCTAATACCTCAAAATTCTTGACACCATAACCTATTAAAATAGTTTGGCTTCTAGTTGCGTTTATTGAATCTAACGCATTGAAAATAAAAGATTTAAAAATAAATAAGGATGTGAAATTATGGCAGTTCCAAAAAGAAAAACTTCAAAATCTCGCCGAGATAAAAGAAGAACACATTACAAGGCAGTTGCACCAGCAGTAGCAACATGTTCAAACTGTAATGAAGCTGTTCAGCCACATAATGTGTGCAAAAAATGTGGCCATTACAACGGTAAAAAAGTTATCGACATTAAGGAATAAATGCGCATAGCAATCGATGCATTTGGCAGTGATAATGCACCTTTCCCTGAAGTGGAGGGTGCAATTCTTGCTATAAAGGAGAACTATTGCGACAAAATCCTCCTCGTTGGTAAAGAAGATATTTTGCAAAAAGAGTTGGAGAAATATTTTTACGACAAAGAGCGGATTGAAATTATTTCAGCTTCAGAAATTGTAACAATGTCCGATTCACCTGCTACCATTGTGAAAAAGAAAAAAGACTCTTCGCTTGTTCAGGCAATTAAACTGCACAAAGAAGGGAAAGCTGATGCAATTGTTAGTGCTGGAAATACTGGTGCCATGATGTCAGCATCACTTTTTGGGCTTGGGCGCATCAAAAATGTGTTACGTCCAGCAATTGCCCTTACTTTTCCGACAAAACGCAATCCGAAAATTGTGCTAGATGTTGGTGCAAATGTAGATTGTGTCCCCGAAAATTTAGTGCAATTTGCCAAACTTGGTAGTTTATATTCGCGTTTTTTTTTCAATCTCGAAAAACCGAAAGTAGCGCTCCTTAATATTGGTGAAGAGAGCTCAAAAGGCAATGAGCTTTCTAAAAATGTGTACGAAAAACTTTCCAACTTTGAAGACATCAATTTCGTGGGAAATATCGAGGGCAAAGAGATGATGAAGGGTATTGTTGATGTGGTTGTCTGCGATGGTTTTGTGGGTAATGTAATGCTGAAAACAGTTGAGGGTGTGGCTGTGGCAATTTTTGATATGTTAAAGGAACAATTAAAAAAAGATTGGATCGCCAAAATTGGCGCTCTTTTATCGTATCCAGCTTACGCTTATTTGAAGAAAAAATTAGACCAATCGGAACACGGTGGAGCACTTCTCATTGGTTTGAACGGAGTACCAATTGTAGCACATGGTAGTTCGAATGCAAAAGCGATAAAAAATGCGATTAAGGTTGCGTCAAAAATTGTTGATTCTGGTTTTGTGCAACACGCAAAAGAGTATTTTGAGGGAAAATAATGATTGCGAAATATAATGCGAAAATTTCCGGAACAGGCAGATATTTACCAGAAAAAATTTTGACGAATAAAGATTTGGAAAAAATCGTGGATACTTCTGACGAATGGATTGTGACGCGAACAGGAATGAAAGAAAGACGCATCGCTGCTGACGATCAGGCTGCTTCCGATTTGGCATACGAGGCATCTTTGAAAGCAATTCAAAGTTCACCCATCAAAGCCAAAGATATTGATATGATAATTTGTGCGACCATTTCAGCGGATCACGCTTTTCCCGCTACAGCTTGCATTGTGCAACAAAAATTGGGTTTGAAAAATTTTCCAGCTTTCGATATTTCTGCTGGTTGTACAGGTTGGGTTTATGCTGCTAATATTGCTAAGCAATACATCGAAAATGGCGTTGCGGAAAATATTCTTGTCGTCGGCGTGGAAACTTTAAGTAAAATCACGAATTATGAAGATCGTAATACTTGCGTTCTTTTTGGTGATGGTGCGGGTGCTACCATCATTTCGCGAGCGGAAGCAAAAGACATTTCACAACTTATTGATGCTGATATTTCCGCTGATGGAACTCATAATGAACTTCTCATTCAACAAGCGGGTGGTTCGAGAATGCCAGCTTCCTCAAAAACAGTTAAAAATAGTTTACACACGATTCAAATGGAAGGTAACAAAATATTTAAACTTGCAGTAAAATCTATGTATCAAGCTTGTCATATCGTTTTGAAACGCAATCATATGGATGTGCAATCAATCGATTGGCTCATCACACATCAAGCCAATATGCGCATCATTCAGGCGCTTGGTAAGAAACTTAAAATTGATGACAAAAAGGTCATCGTTAACATTGAGAAATATGCAAATACTTCGGCTGCGACAATTCCAATCGCACTTGATGAAGCAATTCGCAACAATAAAATTCGACACGGTGACATTGTGCTTTTAGCATCTTTTGGGGCGGGTTTAACATCAGGAAGTTTACTTTTCAGACTATAAGCTAATCGCAATAAATATAAGGTAATACTTAAATTAAAATATAAAGGATAGAATATGAAAAAAATAGCTTTCTTATTCCCTGGGCAAGGTGCACAGTACATTGGTATGGCGATGGATTTTATTACCGAAAATTCTGACTTTGAAAACACTTTAATCGACTTTGATAAGAAAAATAATACTGAACTTTACAAAATCATGAAAGATGGACCGGAAGAATTGTTGAAAGAAAC
>CAZWYK010000104.1:0-4277 GCA_964638205.1 uncultured Candidatus Cloacimonadota bacterium
TACAAATGGTAAATTTATTTGCATTCTCGCCTTTTCAAACACGGAAGGCAGTTCCGTTTCCAGAAAAACCCTAAACGGCAAAATAATCATGTTCGCTGATTTACGAATTTAGATACATATGCTCGACGATATTTCCAAAACAAAAAATATTAGCTTGAATGTCAAGCACCATTTTTTGATAATTAACTGAAATTGATTGGTTTTCAAATTACTAGCGTAATATTTACACCATAATCAAAATTATCTCTTGACAAATTAAAATGGATTAATAAAAATCAAAACGATTATGAAAAAGATTAGAACAGAAAAGTTAGTGAAAATATACAATAAAAAAAAGGTAGTGAACGGTATCAGCATCGAGATAAACCAGTCTGAAGTGGTAGGCATTTTGGGCCCAAATGGTGCAGGGAAATCAACCACTTTCTACATGATTTTGGGTTTGATAAAAGCAAACAGTGGTCATGTATTTTTCGAAGACTTAGATATTTCTAAATTACCGATGTATAAACGAGCCCAACTTGGCATTGGCTACTTGGCACAAGAGCCTTCCATTTTTCATAAATTGACTGTTGAAGAGAATATAATGGCAATTTTGGAAACTTTGAGTATTTCCAAAAAAGAGCGAAAATTAAGATTAGAAGAGCATCTTGCTGATTTGGGGTTGACGAAACTGGCAAAACAAAAAGCTTATACGCTTTCTGGTGGTGAACGCCGAAAATTGGAAATTACGCGTTCCTTAGTTACCTCTCCATCTTTCATTTTAATGGATGAACCTTTTGCCGGAGTTGACCCATTGGCAGTTGCAGATATTCAACAAATTATCCAAAAAATGAAGCAAAAAAACATTGGTGTGTTAATTACCGACCATAATGTGCTCGAGACGCTAAAAATAACACAGCGAGCTTACATAATTTACAATGGTGAAATTCTATTTTCGGGGACTTCTCGCGAACTTGTGAATAACCAAAAAGCACGCGAAGTCTATCTCGGTGAAGGATTTGCTAATCCATTTGACGATTAGTTTTTGGAGATTTAAAAATGAAAAAATTAAAGCAAAAAGCCGGACAAATTCAAAGCCAAAACCAAAAAATGTTTTTGAAACCAAAAATGTTGAAAGCACTTGAAATTTTATCGCTATCTTTGGATCAATTGCAAGATCAAATTAATACGGAATTAATCGAAAATCCGATGCTCGAATTGGCAGAACCAGAATATACCCAAAACGACATTGAAGAAATTGTAAATAGTGAAAATGATGCAGTTCAAAAAACACTTGACGAGTACGAACAGCTGAGTGAAATTTTAGATTCGTATAACGAATACTCGATTCAAAATTCATTCGGTGAAAAATATGATAAATCCAGTGTTTTTGAGAAAGTTATTGAGGCTAAAATTGACAAAAAACAAGAATTTTGTAGCCAATTATACAAGTTGTATTTGACTGATGATGAGCTTGAGTTTGCTGTTGATTTCATTGATGAAGCAGATGAATATGGTTTTTTAGCGGAAAATTTTACGATGGAACAATTTATCGAAAACTACAATATAAAACTTGTGCGAGCTGAAGAAATTCATCAACAAATTCTCCATTTTCAACCGGCTGGAATTACCGCTAAAAATATAGAAGAATGCTTATTGTCACAAGTATACCCTACCGATAAAACAGAACTTTTAAGGAATATTATTCAAAATGATTTTAATGAACTGCTTCATCGAAGATATAAAAAAATTGCGAATAAATACAAAATTACAGAAGAAAAAATTTTGCAATTAATCAAGATAATTTCACAATTAGATCCTAAACCAGGTTTGCGTATTCGTAATGAAAAAAATAACTATGTTTCGCCGGATATTACTCTCAAAAAAATTGGTAATGCTTATGAAATAGTTCATAATAATCAGTCGCTCCCAAAAGTGCGATTGAGCAGATATTATCGTTCGATAATTAAACAAGTTCATCAAGATGAGAAGATGCTTACTTATTTTCAAGATAGGTTAAACGCTGCCAGGCATCTCATGAAAATGCTCCACTCTCGCGGTAAAACTTTGGAAAAAGTTATGCGCTCAATCATCAACCATCAGCACGACTATTTTTATAATAACAGTGGTGTTTTAAAACCATTAGTTTATGCGACAATTGCTTCTGAATTGGAAGTAACTCCATCCACAATCTCGCGAACAGTGAGTAATAAATATGTTGATACGCCGTTTGGCGTGAAATGTTTGAAAGATTACTTTACTACGATTGCCACCAAAAATGATGATAGTCAACTTTCCCGTCGAAATTTAGAAAATAAAATTCAAAAAATTATTGATTTAGAAGACAAATCTAAACCACTTACAGACTTAGAAATATTTGCAATTATGCAGAAAAAAGGAGTTGCAATCTCGCGTAGATTAATCGCAAAATATCGAGATGAAAAAGGGATTTTGAATAGTTTTAATAGGAAAATAAAATGATAAAAGTTGCAATTATTGGTGGCGGACCAGGCGGTTACGTAACTGCAATTCGGCTTCAACAATATGGTATTGAGGCTGTTGTTTTTGAAAAAGAGCGACTCGGTGGAGTTTGTCTGAACCACGGTTGTATTCCCACAAAATCGTTGGTAAAAGTTGCCGATTTTTTTTCAGAAATGAAAGAATCCGAAAGTTTTGGCATTTCCCTCGATAATTTAAAATTAGATTTTCAAAAGGTTTATGAGCGTAAAAATGCAGTTGTGGAAAAGCTGATTTCTGGCATCGAATTTATTTTTAAAAAACGCCAAATTAAAACCATCCGTGAAAATGTTATTGAAATTATAAAAAAGGGGAATTCATATAACATTATTACTCAAAATTCTGTATATTTTGCAGAATATATTATCGTTGCAACCGGCTCAATTCCGAAAGAATTACCATTTATGAAATTTGACGGAAAAAGCATTTTATCATCGCGCGATGTTTTGAAATTAGAAAAATTACCTCAACATTTGGTAGTTGTGGGTGGTGGTGTTATTGGTTGCGAATTTGCCTCGATTTTTCAACAATTTGGTGTCAATGTAGAAATTGTCGAATTTTTACCGAAACTTATTTTTAATGAAGACGATGAAATCTCGAAAAGATTAGCAATGTCACTAAAAAAGAACAAAATCAAATTGCACCTCAAAACTGCGGTCGAAAGTTTTGAAAAGAGTGCTGAAACTATAAAACTGCAACTTTCAAATGGAAAAGAAATTGTCACAAATCAAGTATTAGTAAGTGTTGGCAGATTTGCGCAATTTCCCAAGATTGCCATCGAAACAGAAAATGATTTCATCAAAATTTCAGATGAATTTCGCACAAATTTACCCAATGTGTTTGCTATTGGCGATGTGACGGGAAAGCTAATGTTAGCACATACTGCGAGCAAACAAGGTTTGATTCTTGCTGATATTTTACATAACGAAATTAACCAGAAAAATATTGAAATATTGAATTTGAATTATCAGAAAATTCCTGCTTGTATTTTTACAAACCCAGAAATTGGCTCGATTGGTAAACGGGAAAGTGAATTTGAAAAAGATGAGACTTTAGTTGGTAAATTTCCCTTTTCTGCTAATGGAAAAGCGCTTGGTTTGGGCAATACTTTTGGTTTTGTGAAGGTGATTGCATCCAAAAAAACACACCAACTTTTAGGTGTTCATATAATAGGCCCACATGCTACCGAATTAATTGCACAATGTTCTGTTTTATTGGGTTTGAACGTTATGATTGATGATGTGAAAAAAGTCATTTTTGCACATCCTACTCTTTCGGAAGTGGTGATGGAAGCGATTGAAGATTTGGAAAATTTGGCAATCCATAAGGTGTAAAAAAAATGCAAAGAAAACCGAAATGGTTGATTTCCCAAAAACTTGGTTCGGCAAAAGCACGCGAAATTGCAAAGTATTTACGAGATTATAACTTGAATACTGTTTGTGATGGTGCAAAATGTCCAAATAAAGGTGAGTGTTACGATCGCGGTACCGCTACTTTTATGATTTTAGGAAGTAGTTGTACGCGAAATTGTACTTTTTGTGCGGTTGATAAAAATTTGAAAAACTTGGAAACTCCAAGTGCTAATGAACCAACTGCAATTGCAGAAATTTGTAAAACTTTAAAATTGAAATACATTGTGGTAACCACCGTTACGCGTGATGATTTAACTGACGGTGGTGCATTACAATTTATTTCGGTGATAAATAGGGTGAGAGAGATTTGTGGAAAAGAAGTTTTTATTGAGTTGTTAATATCGTATTTTATTTGTGATTTTATGGAGG
>CAZWYK010000105.1:0-4253 GCA_964638205.1 uncultured Candidatus Cloacimonadota bacterium
AAAAAACAATACAACACTAAAATAAAGTTTGAAAAGAAGCTACATTAACTAAATAAGGTCGTAAAACTTCAGGTATTTCAATCGAACCATCTGCATTTTGACATGTTTCAATAAGAGCAATAAAAGTTCGCGGTGTCGCCAAACCAGAGCCATTCAAAGTATGCAAAAATTTCACTTTCCCATTTTCATCTCGATAGCGTAATGAAGCACGTCTCGATTGAAAATCTATAAAATTACTAACCGACGAAACTTCCAAATATTTCTGAGATGCAGGTGCCCATACTTCCAAATCATAAGTTTTGGCAGATGCGAAACTAAGGTCACCGGTTGCTAAAGTTAGAACGCGATAATGCAACCCCAAAGCCTGTAAAATGGCTTCCGCCTCTCCAACCATTTTATCTAAAATTTCATACGATTTTTCTGGTTCTACCAAGCGAACCATCTCAACCTTATTAAATTGGTGAATTCGCTGTAATCCTTTTGTATCTTGTCCATAAGAGCCAGCTTCACGACGAAAGCACGGACTGTAAGAAACAAATTTCTTAGGTAAATCATCATTTGCTAAAATTTCATCACTATAAAAATTGGTTACTGAAACTTCCGCAGTCGGCACCAAAAATAGGTCATCTTGCTCGACATGATACATATCATCGGCTAACTTAGGCAACTGTCCTGTGCCAGTCATAGTCTTGCGGTTTACCAAAATAGGCAAAGAAATCTCTTCGTAATTATGCTTTCTAACATGAAAATCCAACATAAAATTTATGAGTGCACGTTCTAACATCGCACCCTTATTAGTAAATGCTACAAATCCGCTACCAGAAAGTTTTGTTGCACGCTTCAAATCCAAAAGATTGTTTTGTTCACAAAGCTCTAAATGGTCTCTTGAATCAAATGCAAATTCAGCTTTTTTACCCCATTCACGCACAAAAACATTATCGCTCTCATCGTTACCGATTGGCACATCGGCGTGTGGAATATTTGGAACTGTCAACAAAAGTTGCTCCAAATTTTCGGATATTTCAGTGAGCTTTGACGCAATTGACTTTACTTCAATTGAAACATTTTTCATTTTTGCCAAAATTTCTGAAACATTTTCCCCTTTCTTCTTTAAAGTTGGAATCTGTTGAGAAATTTTGTTTTGTTCTGCTCGCAAATTATCAAATTCAAATTGCAATTTTCGTTTTTTTTCGTCTAACTTTAAAATAGCATCAACATCAGCTTTTTCGTTTTTATTCTTGATGGCGATGCGAACTTTTTCTGTATTTTCACGAATGAATTTCAAGTCCAGCATCAATCATTCCTCAACGCAATCGCTGCATCAATCATCTCGTTAAATTTAGCAATTTCCAAAGACGCACCGCCAATAAGGCCGCCATCAATATCTGGTTGTTGGAGTAAATTTTCTACATTTTTTGGATTCATACTACCACCGTAAAGAATGTGAATTTTTTCCGCAATTTTATCCGAGTATTTTTCACTCAACCAATCTCGAATCAATTTATGAATCTCTTGTGCTTGTTGTGGTGATGCTGTTTTGCCAGTTCCAATCGCCCAAATAGGTTCGTATGCAATCACGATTTCCTCACTCATTTCAATATTTCTAAATGCACCTTCTAATTGTCCTAAAACAATATCTTTTGTCTGCTCATTTTCGCGTTCTGCCAAACTTTCCCCCAAACACACAATCGGGGAAATGTCATTTTTCAGTAAACTCTGAATTTTCATATTTACCAATTTATCCGTGTCGCCAAAATATTTACGGCGTTCAGAGTGACCTACAATGCAAAACTCTAAATCCATCGAGTTCAACATCGATGCCGAAATCTCGCCTGTAAATGCACCAGAATCGTGTTCACTCACATTCTGCGCACCCACAAAAATCGCACTTTCTTGTGCTGTATCGGAAGCTAATTCCAAATATAATGACGGTGGGCAAACCACAATTTCAACGCCAAAAAGTTCTTTATCCTCTATATTTTCAACAAGCTTGGCAAAAAAATCATCAGCTTCCAAAAATGTTTTGTTCATTTTCCAATTTCCTGCAATAATAGTTTTCCTCATTATTCCTCCCATTATTCAGCAGATTCAATAGCTTCAATAAAACCATTCGCACTGCTGCTGTATTTTACATTCGACAGAATTATTTTAAAATCTGCTTTTGCCGCTACAAATTCGCCTCGACTATATTTAATCATAGCACGATAATAGATTGCATCAGCATTATCAGGATTATTTTGAAGTAATAATTCAATTTTCTTAAGTGCTTTCGTATACCATTCGAGATCGTAATATTTTGAAATTAACAAAAGCGTAATACTCTCGTTATAATCCAATTCATTCGATTTTTCATAGTATTCTATTGCCTTTGAAGTATTGTTCATATCTTCGTAAAGTGCGCCCATATTTTTGTAGGTTTTGGTCAAAACTCTTTCGTTCGGATTTGTCTTAATAAAATCTTCGTAAGCACCGATAGCTTCAGCTTTTTTACCTAACTTTAAATACAAACTGGCAATGTTTTTTATCACTTTTGCATCTTGCTTCAACTCGTAGGTTTTTTGATACCAAAAGAGTGCTTTTTCAAAATCGCTTTTGTCAGTAAAAAGAGAAGCAATCTTTTTTTCTACCACATATTTTCGAGAGATAGAATCAAAAAGCACCAAAGTTTCTATTGCTTTATCAACATCTTTTAATTTCTTCTCGTAGATTTGGGAAATCGTGCGTGCTTTTTTTGAATTTTTAGGATCAGTTGCCAATTGCGTTTGCAAAATTCCAATCGCTTTTTCGTAATTTTCAGCAAAATAATATGCTTTGAAAATTTTATCTAAAATTCTAACAATTTTCTCTTGAACAGAAATGCCATCCTGTTCACTTGCTGCTTCAAATTTATCAAGAGCTTCTTCATATTTGAAGGCTGCATTTACATAATCTTTTGCTCCATAAAATTCATCCGCCGCAAACTCTGCCTCATTACCTAATCTTTCCAACGATTTTTCGGCAAATAAAAAGCCAACAAAAATCAACATCAACACCATTAAAATCACATTTTTTTTATTCATAAAATCCTCCTGATTTTCAATTTTGTCATTTTTCTCTATACAGTTAGCATGTCAAATATTCTCTTATCTTGCCACAATGCTCACAAGTTTATTTGGCACCACAATTATTTTTTTCACATCTTTTCCAGCAAGATGGCTTTTTACATTTTCCAAACTTAAAGCCATTTCTTTAATTTCATCTTGCGATGCACTTTTGGAAATGGCAAACTTACCACGAATTTTACCCATTATTTGCACAACATAAGTAGCTTCATCTTGCACAAGATATTTTTCATTGAACTTCGGTAAACCAGCTTCGTGCAACAAATTTGAGTTGCCAATTTGTTGCCACAATTCTTCGCAAATGTGTGGTGCAAATGGATAGAGTAATTGTGGCATTATTTTGCACGACTCGGCAAAAATTATTTTTTCCACATCATTCAATTTTGTTGTATCTATCACATAAACATTATTCAAATGTTCCATTATTGCTGCAATCGCAGTATTATACTGCATTCTCTTCAAACTATCTTCCAAAACTTTTTTGATAGTCGAGTGAGTGCTAAACCTCAATTTTTTAATTTCAGAAGAGATTTCGCCTTCAATTAAATTCACATTTTGCAAAAGATTCAAGTTTTCATCAAAAATACGCCAAATGCGATTCAGAAAACGGAAGGCTCCTTTCACCCCCTCATCGCTCCATTCCACATCTTTTTCTGGAGGTGATGCAAACAGCATAAAAACTCGCACTGTATCGGCACCATAACGGTCAACGAAAGCTTGCGGGTCAACCACATTGCCTTTCGATTTGCTCATCTTAGCACCATCTTTAGTTACCATTCCCTGCGTGAGCAAACGTGCAAAAGGCTCATCAGATTTTACCAATCCCAAATCCCTCATAAATTTATGAAAGAAACGAGCGTACATCAAATGCATCACTGCATGTTCAATTCCACCGATATATTGGTCTACTGGAAGCCAACTTTCAGCCAACTTTTCGTCAAAAGGTTTTTCGTTATTTTTGGAATCCACATAACGCGCATAATACCATGAGCTATCCACAAAAGTATCCATCGTATCGGTTTCGCGTTTGGCTGGTTTTCTGCACTTTGGGCAAGAAACATTTACCCAATCTTCCACCGAAAGAAGCGGATTTTGAGTAGTTTTTCCAAGTTGAACATTTTCGGGAAGCTTTACTGGCAAATCTTCATCTGG
>CAZWYK010000106.1:0-4235 GCA_964638205.1 uncultured Candidatus Cloacimonadota bacterium
AAGACGCGTGCTGCAGAGTTCATAGGATAAGATCCGTGTAACGTATTTCTTGTACAACTGATCATCAAACCAACCATTTGTACCATAGACGAACTGAAGAAACCAGCTGTCACGTTCCAAATCATTGGCATCCCATACAACTGGCTCAATCGTTAAAAGCAATTCGTGATAATCTTCAAATGCTACCTGAGATAGGTAACGCAGTAGTGATAATCCCACATCTAGATAGTCTAAAATCATATCCCAATCAAATTCATCCAAATCTTCAGGTCTGATCTTCCTATAGCCTTCAAATATGCTTTGTGTGCGACCATCGAAATTGAGAATCCCTTCGCTCGAACTTGACTTAAGAAACTCGCTATAAAGGTACGCACACCACATCTTGAGGTTTAATGTTGTCGTTAAATCTTCAGTCTCTACCAGAGAGTACAACTGATCTATCATTCGATAGTAGACATCCCAGTCCCTATCTTCGCTTGTCTGTAGGCACACCCAGGCATACCATTGAACCAGTAAATCCTTAACTATATATCGGTAGTCCTCTTCTTGAAGAAAGTGATCGAAGTGCTCACTTATCTCATTTCGCAATCTAGTGAAATCCTTGAACTGTACGTAGAGCGGCCAGGCACATTGTTCCCACGAGTAATTCGTCACGAGATCATGATGTGTGGATAGGGAATCTGCTCCTTTAAAGAGGCTATACGCTTTGCTCGATTGATTGTTTGCCAGATTGTGCAAAGTTGCAGTTGCTAATAACGCCTCGTACAGGTATTGCATGTTATCAGTGGCTTTGGCCCGTAGCAGTGTGTTCTCTGCGAGTTGTATAGCCCTGTTGAAATTCCTTGCGTCAACGGACAGAAATCCTTGATCAATGTAGAGCTCCAGAATTCGAAGCTGCCAGTAAACTTTGCAGGGAGGGTAGGTACAATCGTCATCATCGATAGTCTCTACAGTTATGCATGCTCGTTCAATATACAAAGTCCAAAACTGCCAGTTTTGAATAGCATCGCACGTGTGAACTACTTCGAGATAAGTTGATAGTACCCATTCTGAGTATCCTAGATCTTTCGCATATTCGACTGCAATATCCATGTTCTCAAAGAACTGATCTACCTTTCCCTGCCAGGCTTGGCAAACAGCTAGTTTATTGTAAAGCAGATAATACATTTCCGCCTGCATTTCATCAGTACTCACTGTAGACCGCATTTGGACGTATCGACTTGAAGCAACATTATCAAGATAGTGCTTGCTTTGAACGAACTCTTCTTCTAGATGTTGCAGGCAATTTATCAGAAGCTCCTCAGCTTCGGTGTAGTGCTCGTAAGTTATGTGTGAATCAGCTACCCTGAGGACTTCACTAGAGACGTCCCCAAGAAACTCATGCTGCATCATTTCTTCAATGTAGTCTAGTGACAATGTTAGATCATCAGGGGATAGGGGGAGGTTTTCAGTTTTTATTAAGTGACTCAGAAACTGTGTGGAACGACTAAATCTGTTTAAACCGATCCTTGTTGCTACCGAATCGGCTTGTGAATAGTTCTTAAGAGCTCTTTCGGTAGAATCAAGACTTGCGTAGTAATTACCTACAAGTAACAAATAGTTAAAGTAAGAGAGATCAACACTAAGATTATCGTCCTTGTGAAGACTTTCATCTAGTTCCGTTATATACTCTTCATCTTCCTGTTCGTCTGCATGGGAGATTATCTCTAACAGCAGAACAGATTGAATTGCTGAGGCACCTGCGATTTCTGAGCGAATGATAAGATCCTCTAAAGAACTTCGAAAACGCTCGAAACCATTGATATAAATTGACAGAATTAATTCTAATGATTTGTAGTACAACTCCCAGTTAAGCAGACCATACTCGATAGATGTTTCTACCTTACCCGCATATTCATGTTGCCATTCGTTCAACAACTCATCCCTTCCCAATAGCATTGCGGTAACTACTTTTAAGTGAAGGATTTGCACATCACCCGAAATGTACTCATGTCCCTCACATTGTGCAGATAGTTTATCTAAAGCAACCAAACGGTTTTCTATCTCAGAAGTATCGCCAGAATAAGTATCAACAGTTTGTGACTCTATCTCGAGATTAAGTAACTCGATTGGCATGAGATCACTGCTAAGTGCAGCTACGTTACAGGCCAACAGTAATACACTATTTAGCAGGTAAACCAACTTCATTGTAGCTTCAAATTATATCTCTGTAAACTCATCTGGCCAGAAATCTTTATCGGTATCAAGCCCTTTTCGATCCCATTCGCCATCACCATTGTCATCCAGAAACCAAAGTTCTGTTTCCACAACGAGCATAGCATCTATTACTAAGTCATAGTCTATATCGAAAAACATAACTTCTGCATTGTCGTCAGAATCTTGGAAGACAGCCCATACATCGTATTCACCATCTTCATTTGCATCCATTCCGAGTAACTTATTGATACCTTCGAAGTCATGATCGACAATTTCCTCAAACTGAATTTCTTGCTTTTCTTCACCTCCTGGATAAACACCAGCTCTTGCTTTAGCGATGAAATCAGATAGTTCATCTACTCGAACAGCAAAGTTCAATCCTTGGGCATCCATTCCCATTGAGTTAAGACCTATAAGAGTACCATATTTATCAAAAAGTGGACCACCCGAATTCCCCGGATTAATTGGTGTTTGAGTTTGGATGCAGTTTGCCTCATACTCTAGTCCATTTTGGTAGCGCCAGAGATGCGGTGTTGGCAAACCACTGACAACTCCGTAAGTAAATGACCAGATCAGTCCTTCGGGATGACCAATCGCAAAGACATCTTGTGCAATACGAATTCTGTTGCTACTACCAAACGATATTACCTGACTCGAACTAAACTCTTGTTTTATAGGGGATAAAATCGCGAGATCACGCGTCTTATCAATAGCTATAACTTCAGCAGTCATGATTCTATCTGAATCTATTTGACGAAGCGTTGTGTATTGAGGTGCCCAGATTAAGTATTGAACATCCAAAAAACCATTGACAACATGATAATTTGTGAGAATTTCATTTTTACTGATAATCACACCAGCCCCAATGCCATCATCTGTCGCGAGCAAAACGACACTCCCGACGCATTCCTCGAAAAGGTCTGCAGCATTGTTCAATTGCCGAGTTGAGAGACCACTCATTCGCTGTGCAGAAGTATTCTCATATTCAGCATTATACTTGCACATGATAGCAGCTGCGCCTAATAAATGACCCCCAAAGCCTGGTGCCACATCACTCATCATTACAGGAACAACGTTTTCACTTTTCACTGGAAAGGGTAGGTTTTCGACGTAATTAGATTCTGAAAACAGTGTCCCAACAGCCAAAAGAACAATTACTACACTCATGATTGTCCGCATGATGATAGCCCTTCCCTTGTTAAATGAGGATGTTCTCATACTACTCTATTATTGCTACCGTTAGGCCAATGGCTGTGTTCGGAGGTGACCCCACTCCTTTGGACAGATTTTCATGATTCTTCAGGGTAATCTTACTGCCGTTGTCACGCTATCGGACTTTTCTCAGGTTTACTTATGAACTTATATCTGTTTCCGCACAAGCATATCTCTATTCATTCCCGCTCAACTTGCACGACTAACCTGCCTGACAAGTGTATTTGCTGGTTTAGAAAAATACGGAAAGGATCGTACATAGTCAATAATACTATTATAAGCATTCTTTGTCCTTCATAACTCCGCCTCGCCTCATATCCTTGAATAAGAACTGTATTAATACATTTCACAAACATAGGGCTCTTCTGGCTCCTCAACCACCCACCCTTCCCTATTGTAGCAATACGCTGAGTGCAGCTGTTCGTCCAGGTGATAGTGAACTTCGCAGAATCCGTATAGGATCTCAATGAGTTGCCCATTGAGATCGTGGTAAGTTTCGGTTTCGATTCGATCGATCGGATCCCAGATCCTGCGGATCATGTGTACACCTAGTTTGTCTTCGACTGGATTGCCGTTGAGATCGTAGGATCGTTCCTCTCTTGATATATCGTCTCCGTCGATATATAGGGACCGTATGCTGGCAACATCATATTGATTGACTGTGGGATTACCGCTCTCGTCGGTGTAGGTGATCTCGATTGGTCGGTTTAGGGAGTCGTATTTGGTTAGTTCTTTCATTTAATCCTCATATTAGCACTACTACTACTGCCTGGTGAGTTAACTTCAAAAGTTGTGTATGAGAATGGGCAGCGTTCCTAAATTGTGAG
>CAZWYK010000107.1:0-4215 GCA_964638205.1 uncultured Candidatus Cloacimonadota bacterium
ACCAAATTTGTTTTACCAATCACGATGCCGATGGCAACCATATTCAAAACTTTGATGCTACCAATTTCTTTGGCAATTTTTGACATCGGAGCGTAAATAATGTCAATATCATCGCGTTTTAGCTCATTTGGGCACATATCAGAGTTGGCAATAAGCAACCCGTTTTTTTTGATGTCATGACCAAATTTATCGACAGAAGGTTGATTCAAAGCAACGAGAATATCTGGGTAAGTAACTAGCGGTGATGCGATTGGAGTTTCCGTAATAATGGTGGAAACATTCGCTGTGCCACCACGCATTTCAGGACCGTAAGATGGAAGCCACGAAACTTCTTTTCCTTCTGCCATACCAGCTTTCGCTAAAAATTTTCCAATCGTGAGAGCACCTTGACCACCAAATCCTGAACAGATAAGTTTCATTATGCACCTCCTTCGACAGATTTATCGCGGAAATTTTTAATTGGGAAAAATTCACGCATATTTTCTTTTGCCCATTTCATCGCATCTTGCGGTGACAAACCCCAATTTGTTGGGCAAGTTGAAACAAATTCTACAAATGTGAAACCGCGCCCTTCTTTATTGAATAGCAATGCTTTTTTTACCACTTTTTTTGCTTTCATCACATCGGTTGCCGAAAGTAATGAAACCCTCTCAATAAAATAAGGTGCGTTCAAAGTGGAGAGCATTTCACAAACTTGAATTGGATAGCCAATATCATCCACATCACGCCCGTAGGGTGAAGTCGAAGTTTTCATGTTAGGCAAAGTGGTTGGAGCCATCTGTCCACCTGTCATACCGTAAATTGCGTTGTTTACGAAAAATACGGTCATCTGTTCACCACGATTTGCAGCGTGAATAATTTCTGCCATACCGATAGCCGCAAGATCGCCATCACCTTGATATGTGAAAATATGCATATCTGGACGTGCTCTTTTCATACCCGTAGCCACTGCTGGTGCTCTTCCGTGAGCTGCTTCAGCCATATCAAAATCAAAAAATTTGTAAGCAAAAACGGAGCAACCAACAGGTGCAACACCCATCATTTTGTTACGCAAATCAAGTTCATCAATAGCTTCAGCGATTAATCGGTGAGAAATTCCGTGTGTGCAACCAGGGCAATATGTGAACTGTAAATCAGTTAAGGATTTTGGTCTTTGTGCAATAATTTCCATTGTTCTCTCCTAAATATTTTCCAAGATTTTGGCTTTTGCTTCTGCTGGTGTGAATAAAATTCCACCAACTTTCCCGAGAAATTCTACCGATTTTCTACCGTTAACGGCCAATTTTACATCTTCAACCATTTGTCCTAAATTGAGTTCCATTACCACAACTTTTTTAATTTTATCGGTTATTCTATTTGAGATTGCATCGTATGGATACGGCCAAACTGTCTTTGGACGAATCATGCCAACGCTAATGCCTTCTTCTTTTAACTCATCAATTGCAGATTTCGCAATTCTGGCTGCGGTACCAAATGAAACAACGAGCACTTCGTTTTCATCTGAAATATTATATTCTTCGTGACGCTGCTCATTCGCAGTAATTTTGTCAAATTTCTGACCCAGTTTGATGACATGTTGTTCCAAAACAAGCGGGTCAATTTCCAAAGAATTTATTTCGTGATGATGATGATTTGGCTCGTCTTCGTTTGGGTGAATACACCAATCGAAATGCTGTTTATCAAGTTCTGCGAGTTCTTCTGCCGTTTTGTGTGGTTTGAATTCTACCGGCTCCATCATTTGCCCTAAAAGTCCATCAGAAAGAATCATAACTGGATTGCAATATTTATCTGCCAAATCAAATGCTAATTCTGTCATATCGGCAAATTCCTGAACTGTACTCGGCGCCAAAACAATGAGACGATAATCACCGTGTCCACCACCTTTCGTTGCTTGAAAATAATCACCTTGTGCAGGCTGAATATCACCGAGTCCTGGTCCACCACGCTGCACATTGACAATTACAGCCGGTAAATTTGCACCGGCAAGATATGAAATTCCTTCCATTTTAAGAGAAATACCTGGTGAAGAAGATGAAGTCATTACCCTTTTTCCACAACCCGCAGCCCCATAAACCATATTAATTGCAGCTACTTCACTTTCAGATTGCACAAAAGTTCCATCTACTTTTGGCATCATTTTTGCCATATATTCAATCAATTCACTTTGCGGTGTAATCGGATAAGCAAAATACAATCGACAGCCAGCTCGCAGAGCAGCTTCTGCGGAGGCTTCATTACCTTTCATTAAAACTTTTTCTGCCATTTTACTCTCCTATTTTTCCACCGTAATTGCCACATCTGGACAAATCACATAACACATTTTACAGGCAATACATTTGCTCTGATCGACACATTCAGCATAATGATAACCTTTTTCATTTATGTCCACTGTCATCCGAATAATATCTTTCGGACACGCATCAACACATAATCCACACCCTTTACAATAGAAAGAATCTACTGTCATTCTCGCCATGAATTCTCCTTTGTATCAAAATATTTATTTCTGTTTATTTTTTTTTTGAAGTTAAAACTGTCAACTCATATCTTGTATTTGAAATTTGGGGATTACATTTTATTTTTTGTCATTTAATTTCACGATTGGAAATAGCACTATTCCGCCAATTGCCAAAATAATTATCGCAATGCCGACATCATAGTTGTCCGCCAAAAAACCAATGATGGGGGATAACACCGCAATGATGAGAGCTTTTAGTTGAGATTCTGCCGAAAGACCAGATGCCATCACACCTTGCGGTATCTTTTCACTAATTTTGGCGATGTTGAGAGGTCGCCGTAAATTTTGCATTCCGAAAAATAAAATAAAGAAAATTATCGAGAGAAATTGCAATTTTAAAATGAAAAACATACCCGATAAAACGATAAAAATCATGCCAAAAACAAAGCTATAATTTAGTGATTTTGATAGCGATTTGAATAAATTTCTAAACCTGATGCCGCGTTTTGAAAGTGACGATGAAAATAGAAATAGAACAAAATACACAATCGCAACGATGATGATAACACGCTGTTTTCCATGAAAATGTGTTGCGAGTGGCAGGGCAACTGCAAACGCTGTAATAATCGGCTGAATGTAATCTTTTGTCGTCTTGAAAATGCCGTCGAAAAGAGCAGAATTAAAGAGTGATTTTAACAAAATTTTATCTTTGAAAATTAATAAAAAATTGCGAGTTGTATTTCTAATGTTTTCTGGAAAACCTTGCCAATAATTTGTTTTTACAATCACACTATTTAGTTCATTCGGATAAGACATCATCAAAAATAATGCTAACAAATAAGACACGGTAGACGCCAAAAAAACAAACCGATATTCAGCTGATAATAACACAATAACACCTGCTATTAGCGAAGAAATCGCCGAGCCTTTTTGCGACCAACTGCGTGTAAAACCGTAATATTCGACTTTCAAGTTTTCTATTTTTCTGAGATGAAGATAATCTAAAATCATCGCTTTGTGGGTGCCTGTTCGGAATGCTTCTCCAACTGCAAAAAAAAACATTGCAACTGCAAAATATGCAAATTTTTTGAAACTAAAAAATAACAAAAATGAGGTAATATACGCTAAAAATGAAAAAATCATCGAACGCTTTCGACCGTAACTATCAGCAAAAATTCCGGTTGGAATTTCTAAGGTTGTGGTGAAAATTCCGCGAATCGAAAAAAGCAAACCAATCTGAAAAAAAGAGATATCACAATCACGAAAAAATAAAAGTATAAACGGATCAAAAAAACGGAGATTTTTTAAAAACCCGTAAGCCGAAAATTTAAAAAGTTGTTTATCGTGCGGAATCACTAATCTCTTGCACTCCAAAATTGGTTGTTCTGGTTTTTAAAATTTCCACAAAATGAGAACTTTCTGCAAAATAATTCTGCATAATTTGGGCAATTTCATCTTGCTTTTCTTCACTGCAAACAGAAAAAACAGATGAGCCACCACCACTAACATTGCACCCAAAAGCACCCGCTCCAAGAATTTCTTGTTTTGCTTCAAAATAATTTGGAATTGGAACAGCACGCACCGGTTCGGCGATGTGATCAATACTGATTGCTGCACCAAATTCAGCAATATCTTTGGTGTGAATAGCGTGAATCACACGCGAACAGTGTGCAATTTGTTCTTTTAATTTTTCTTCTCCAACTTGATACGAGATTTTACCACGTGTTGTCCGTTCGCTTTTCCGAATCGCTGCAAAC
>CAZWYK010000108.1:0-4203 GCA_964638205.1 uncultured Candidatus Cloacimonadota bacterium
TATTTTTTTGAAAGTTGCCAAAGATTTAAATGTAAAACCAGCTGAATGTTTGGTTATTGAGGATGTTTTAGCGGGCGTACAAGCCGCTAAGAAAGCAGGTATGACAGTGTTTGCTATTTACGATGAACACGCCGAAATAGAGCAAAATGAAATTAAAAAGATAGCAGATTTTTATGCAAATAATTTTGATGAAATTTTGGAAATTGTTAAAAGTTAATTCCCAAAAAAAAATCAATCAAATTTAAACAAACTTGAAAACGGTAATCTTTATCGGAACGCAAATCTGAAATTGGTGTAACTTCTGTTGCGATAATTTTGGTAATTTCATCTTTTTTTATCTCGTTAATGCGCTTATTTATTAAATAATTTTCCAAATTTACGAGCCGTCGTGGGTATTCGTTTACACTTCCAAGAGCTATTTTTATTTTTTTAATCCGATTATTTTCGATAAATTTTAACCCTGCAACGGTGATTTTTGAAATTGTTAAAGAATTTCTTGCACCGACTTTTTGGTAAAAAAAATCAAGATTATTTTCCGCATTTTTCGGAATAAGAATGGCCTTAACTATCTCATTTTTTTGCAAATCAAATTCCTTGTAACCTCGATAAAAACTGTTGAAAGGCATAATTTTGGAATTATTTTTTGAAATTAATTCTAGTTTTGCATCTAAAATAAGAAGTAGTGGGCTAACATCATTTGTGGGTGAGCCATTCACTATATTTCCTCCGATAGTTGCTAAGTTTTGGATGATAGGTGATGCGAAAAACTTTAGTGAGTTCTGGAAAAAGGGGAGGTACTTTGCTAATAAATTCGAATGTATAATGCTGGAAAAAGTAACGGTAGCTCCAATCGAAATATGTTCATCTAAAATTTTGATATTTTGCAGATCATTTAAGTGGTTTATGTAGAAGATGTTGCTGTTTTTAGATATATTTCTTATTTGGAGATTGATGTCTGTTCCACCTGCTAAAAAATAGTTAGTTGTATTTGAATTTTCGAGTAATTCAAATAAGTTTTTCAAGTTATTGGGGCGGTAAAAAATCATGATAAGTCCAATCTTTCACACGCCAGCAAAACTGATTCGAATATTTTTTGATAGCCAGTGCAACGGCAAATATTTCCCGAAAGGGCGATTTTAATTTTTTCTAAATTTGATTCACCATCAGTTTTGAGATAATGATAAGAAGAGACGAGAAATCCTGGAAAGCAGAATCCACATTGGACTGCGTTCGTTTCATCAAAACAATTTATGAGCAGTTTGCCGATTTCTGTTTTTGCAATCCATTCCGCAGTAAGAATTTCGCCATTTTCAGCATGAATTAAATTAGCAATACAACTTGCAACAGGTTTGTCGTTTAGGAGAATGGTACAAGCTCCGCATTCACCTTCACCACAACCCTCTTTTGTGCCTAAAAGTTGGAAATTATCACGCAGAATATCAATCAAACGTGCCATCGGATTTGCATCAATTTCTACTTCATTTTTATTAAGAATAAATTTAATTTTCATTTGTGAACCTTATTATTTTAAAAATATTTTCGGGTATGAGCGGATATTCATCGACAAAAATGCCAGTTGCATTGAGGAAAGCATTTCGTACCGCAGGTGCTGGAAAGTCCATCGGAATTTCGCCCAAACCTTTAGCAATTTTATTGTCAGTGTGGATAAACTCGACATCAATTTCGGGAACATCTAATGTTGTGGGAAGTGTATAATCGGTAAAACTTCTAACTCGTCCGAATTTTTTTTTGTAAAAAAATTCGCTATTTGCATATGATAGTGCCTGTAGAATCCCACCTTCTGCTTGTCCTTCTGCAATTTTTTGATTTACCACTTTACCGATGTCAAACACGTTCCAACTTTTGATAATTTCAAGTTTATAAGTAGCAGCATGAAAATAAATTTCGCTCACACACGCTGCCCACGAATAATCTTTGTAAGCCATTCCAACATAACTATTTTCGTCAAATACAATAGATTTATCAGGAATGTAAACTTTTCTAAATTCTTTTGGAAATTCATTTTGATGTGTAGCTACATAATTTTCTAAATTTTCGAAATTTAATTCTTTTTGAATTTCACCTGCCAATTTTTGTAATAAATTCCCGATGATGTAAATCGTGCGAGATGCTACTGTTGGTCCGCTATTTGGTGTTTTGTTCGTGTTTGGAAGTTGAACGCTACATTTCTCTTTTGGGTGGTTAATTGTTTCGTAAAACATTTGTGCTAAAGTGGTGTGTGCACCTTGCCCCATATCGGTATTTGCTACAAAAATTTTTACATTTGCGTTTTTTTCGATAATGATTTTCAGCTCTGATTTAAGCACTTTTTCGCCATTTCCAGTAAACCCACCTCCGTGAAATCCAACCGAAATGCCAATTCCTTTTTTGTTTGAATTATTTTTATTCCATTCGGCAAATTCTTTTTTTTTCGAGAGATAATTAGAATTTTTAATAACGCGTTCCAAACAATCAGCCAGGTTATT
Organism: uncultured Candidatus Cloacimonadota bacterium; assembly: GCA_964638205.1. Lineage (GTDB taxonomy): Bacteria > Cloacimonadota > Cloacimonadia > Cloacimonadales > TCS61 > TCS61. Next base: position 2,487 of record CAZWYK010000108.1, read on the forward strand.
TTCGGTGATTTTTTGAGTAGTTGGAAACTCGTCGCCAATTTTAAATAAATTTACTTTTCGAAAAAGGTAAGGATCAATTTTCAAATCAATCGCAATTCGGTCGATATGTGCTTCCATTGCGGCGAGAGCTTGTGGTACGCCAAAACCACGAAAAGCACCGTTTGAAGGGGTATTACTTTTAAAAAGTCGCCCGCGAATTTTTATATTTGGAATGGCGTAGCCACTTCCAACATGCAGAACTCCGCGCGCTAAAACTACTGGCGAAAGAGTCTGAAATGCACCCGCATCTAATCGATAATCAATATTGCATTTTTCAATTTTTTGAGTAAGCGGATTTGTCCAAGTTTCAATTTCTATGCGAGAAGGATGGCGTTTTGTGGTAATTTGGATATCATCATTTCGATTTAAAACAATTTTTACTGGTTTTCCACTTTTATATGCTAATAACGAGGTGATTCCAGCGAGTAAACTTGGAAAATCTTCTTTTCCACCAAAAGCCCCACCAATTCCTTCCGAAGTTTCTACAATGGTTTTATCAATGGCATTCCCCATTATCGCTTCAACTCCACTTTTTACAAAGAATGGACATTGTGCGGTAACACGCACAAACATGTTTTTTTTTGTTTCGTCATAAACTGCAATTGCACCTTGGGGCTCTATATATGCTTGTTCTTGATGTTGGGTATAGTAAATGTTTTTATGGTGAGTTCCAGCATTTTTTTCATTATTCGAATGGTTAATTAAAACTTCTTTACCAAAATGGTTATTTTCATTATCGAGACACTCTTTTGGGTCAATAATTGCAGATAATTTTTCATACTTAATTTTAATGCTTTTAACAAAATTTTGTAGCACGTGTTTGTTTGGATGTGCAATTCCTAGAATAACTTGTCCAAAATGCATTACCTCTTTTTCTGCCATAAACGGTTGATCACAAACTGGTTCAGGCACGATATTTTTGCCTAAAATATTTTTTGCTGAAATTATCGTAAATTCATTCAAATCAAAGTTTTTTGGAAAAATGATGTTTTTGATAATTCCGTGATGACAGGTGGAGTAAAACAGTTGACCGAAAATCATGTTTTCATAAGAATAGTCGTCCAAAAATTTCCACGAACCGTTTAATTTTGGGCGTGCATCGAATTTTTTTACCGATTTTTTCACAGTTTAATTTCCTCAAGTTTTTTAATCGGTTGTGGCACTTCAATAATGTTTTGAACCGATGCTAAATCCTTCAACCCACACCCAGTGAGGAGCACGATATTTTTGGAATTTTCTGCGACATATCCTGATTGTTGAAATTTCTGAAATCCGGCAAATGCAGCAGCTGCAGCAGGTTCGGTAAATAAACCGCTATTTTCACTCAATTGTTTTGACGCTTGCAAAATTTCATCATCTGTTACCAAAACTGTTTTGCCATCATATTTTTCGATAAACTGTTTTGTCATCCAAAAATTTCGTGGAACATTAACGGCAATTGAATCGGCGATGGTTTCACTTTCATTTGATATGAATTTGTTGTTCTTTAAATTACGAATAAGATTATCATTTTTTGCAGACTGCACTGCAATAATTGTGGGTATTTTTTGAATGATGCCGAGTTTTAATAAATCTTCAAAACCTTTATAAACACCAGAAATAATGCAACCATCTCCAACTGGGACAAAAATGTTTTCGGGAATTTGTTTGTTCAGTTGCTGAAAAATTTCAAATGAAA
>CAZWYK010000109.1:0-4197 GCA_964638205.1 uncultured Candidatus Cloacimonadota bacterium
GCAAATCCTCTCTTAAAATAATCAAAGAAAAATTATCCTCATTTTTTGAAAAGTTTCTTTCGTCAAACTATTTTCCATAACACCGCTTCCGATAAGATTTGTTGGGTTTCCATCATTATCCGTTTCCATCACGATTGTCAACTCTGTAACTTCCCCTTTTTCCACTTTTACAGTTGTGAAATTTTGGTACGCGTTGAACGATTCGTTATTCACCGTAATTTTGTAAATACCTGGTTTTAAAATCCATACCTTATTGTGTTCCCCCACCTCTGTTTCGGCGGGAAATAAACTACCAAAAGTCGAACCCGTATTGTCAAATAATTCATATCTAACTTTGGCGAAATTTCGTTCTGTGTTAATGATCTTAACAGATAAACAGCCCCAATCTGGTTCAACAATTGTTTTGTAGCGAGGAATTATCTCAATGTTTTTTTGAGTCATCTGCTGTTCTTTAGAACCAGAGCCATACCTAATCGAATAGGTACCTTTATTCAAAGCAATTTCATCACCAATTTTGGAACCATATTCAATTTCGTAACCATTACTATCTATAATCGTATAAAATTCTTCAAATTCCGTTTTGGTTAAAGCTGGAAAAAGCAAAATTCCTTTTTCAATAGAAGCACTTGAACTTTTTATCAGTTTTTTTTGTTCTTTTTGAGAGATTTTTTTTAACGGTGCTATTTTTTCAAAATTAATCAATATTTTTTGGATAAACATATCTGATTCTTCTACCAACATTTGATTTATTGCTTGAATATAAGTATCAAATTCATTGTCCAAGATAGATTTTTCTACATCAATTTCATGCTTAACGATTTGCTCATCAGTTTCACTTTTTTTGAGAATAAATGAAATATTCAAATGTGCTTGAAGTGCGTTTGAAGCTATATTTTGTTCCAAATTATGGACTGTTATCAAAACTTCATATTCGGGTCGCTCTTGCCAAAATTCACGTTTCGCACTTTGGAAAACATTATAATCAAGTAGTCTCTTAGATAAAATATTTGGAATAGTTTCGGAAAGATCAACAGCCCAAAGATGATTTTTGGTGTAAGTTAGACGCGGACCAAAATGGCGTACGACCATCTGTTTTTTCTTGTAAGACCGCGGAATAGATGCATCGAAAATAAGCACAGATGCGCCTATCGGTTCAGCCTGATGCAATTTATCAACTTTGATGTGGCTCAAATTTTCTAAAATGTAATAATTCTTTTCCAGCAACGCATTTGTGGAACAACCAACCAAAATTAACAAAATAATTACCAATAATAATAATTTTTTCATAACTTTTCCTCTATTTATTTCGTGGAATAATCAACAAAGTTGGATCTTCATTGATTTGACGCGAAAATTCGTTTAAATATTCAACTGTCTCTTCCAAATTGGCGATAATATCCAAAATATCTTGTCGACTACGAATGTGGGTAAAGCTAATCTCATCAATCGTTTTAGTCAATTTTCGTACCGTTTCATCCGTATTATTCAGTAATTTTGCCATATCTACTTCAGCGAACTCGGAAGTTGTTTTATCCAAATTAGTAATAATTTTTTCTACTTTTCCATCAGTTAACAGCCTATTAATCTCTTCTGCACTTGCGTTGATGTTTTTTGCTAAAGCGGCTAAATCGTCAGAAGCATCGCCCACATTGTGCATTATTTCGTTAATTGCATCTTTATTTTCGGAAACCATGCCATCTATATTTGTCAAAATATTTTTCATTTTTTGTTGATTTTCGGTGTCGGTTATATTGACAAAATTATTGAGTAATGTCTCTAATTTTGTGGCAATAATTTCTGCTTTGCCGGTAATCAACTCAAAGGTAGAATTACCAGCTTTGATAAATGAATTCGGTGCGGAAAAGCCTGCTTCGTTCGATCCACCAACCAATTCTATTTGCAAAAGACCCGTTATTCCAATCGGCACTAGGGTAGCTTCAACATCTGTTTTGATGGGTGTTCCACTCTTTACACCAATAGTTATTACAATATTTTCCACATTGCTTTTTTCGATTTTTATCTCATCCACCCTACCAATATTTATGCCATGATATTTTACTGGACCACCAATTTGCAAACCTGTTACCGACCTATTTTCATATCGAATAAAGTAGGTGTCTCGTTTTTCCATAAATTTCTTACCAGCAACCAAAATGAGAAAAATAACTAGTAACATTGATGTTGTAAAAATGAAAATTCCTAACCTAAATTTTTGAGCTTTCGTTACCATTTGACGCTCCTTTTTTGCATAGCGGAATTTAATATTTTATCTTTTTGTGGTGTCAAGAACAAATTTAAAACTTAATCTCAATCCAAATCCCCAAATTGATAACTTTTGTCTTTTTATTTCTTTTTTTATCGTCATTCCACTCGTATTTACTACTCAATCCAGCGACTATGCTCTTGTTAAATTTGTAGGAAGCACCTGGCGTTATTGAATATGAAAACTTTGACACTTCATCTGACGGTGGCTCATCATTACCTGTATTCTCATTTGTATTATGTATTTTTTCCATCGAAAAATTGATATCCGTAGAAAATTCATTTTTCATATTTGTTCTTTTGAAAAAAAGAATTTTCACACCTTTAGGATTTTTGAATGACCACGAAACATTACCAGAAATTGACTGCGTGTTTGTTTTTGTGATAACTTCATAATTATCGTAATATCTGATATTTTTACCGGCTCGATAATTCAAACTAATATTGCTCGCAAAATCGTGTGCCCAATTCCCCCGCCACGAAAAAAGAGGTGAAAGGTTGATAGTCGTATTTCTCGTTTCCGGCGTTTCAAAATCAAGTTCACCAGATTCTGTAATTGTTTGGGAAAAACTACTCGTAATACGAGAACTCGTCAAAATTTCTTCAAAATGAATCAATTTTTCAAATTCGGAGAGAGTGACACTGATATTTGGGAAAATAGTAGAAATATCCATATTGCTGTGATCGCCATAAGTTCTTTTTATATCTAACGAATAGCTTAAACTTGTGTTCAAATTATTCAAAATTGCGAAACCAAAAGATGTGGAATATTTGTCATTCAATTGTTTGGATTTAATCTCTTTTTCATCACCCTCTTCAGTTAAAATGTGCGGTGCACCAAGTTGATAGAGAAAATCCGGTCTGTCCCTCCTATTTTCGTAAGATGTTTTGTAGTAATTATCGTAATTTAGAGAAATGTTATCGAGCCGTGCAATGTAGTTCACAATTGATGAAATAAAGTTTTTTCGTGGTTTTGACTGATTTTCAGATTCGTTATTTTTGTCATCATTTTTATCTTTATTTTTATCTTTTTCTTGAATCTTGTCTTTTTCTGATTCTTTTTCATCTTCGCTTTTCTGTTCTATTTTTTCCTCTTTTTTGTCGATTACATCTTCTTTATTTTCTCTACTTTTAACTGGAAATTTTTCATCTATCCAGGTAGCAAAATCAGAAAGCATATCACGATTTTTGAGAGTAATTTTACCATTTATTTTTCGGGTTACACTACCTTCATAAAATAAAGTATCGTTTGTGGCACTCGCTTTGACATGCCCTTCATCATAATTTACAGTTGCATCAGCATCAAAAACAAAAATATCGTCAAAATAATGAGGAGTGAAATCAAAAAAGATATCTTGTTTTCTTTCTTTTTCCTGCCCGACATTGAAGTTTTTCCATTTATTTTCCAAAATATTTTGCAACATTAAATCGCGTTCTGTCGTCAGTTTGTAAGTCGAAATAAAGTCAGAAAATATGTCGTATTTTATCGAGGTTGTTGTCTCAAAAGTCCGAGTTCGATATGAAGTTGTAACGGGTTCCCAATTTATCGAATCAATCTGAGAATTCCAACGCCATTTATGTGGATTATTCTCTTTATATTGCAATTTATTGCTAAATTCTTTCGGTAAAAAGTAGAATTTATAGTCACCAAATAATTTCAAATCTATCTTATCCTTTGAAATATCGAAATCATATTCGTGCTTCACATCAAAGGAAAAAGTAGTATCTGTGCTGGTCGGTGCCAAAATCTCTTTTTGCTCAACATTTGCGTTAAGAGATGAATTCTTGAATAACAATTCCAAAATTTTACTTTTCGGTGTCTTATTTTGCCCGAGCGAAACTGAAGCACGATAAATAAGTGATTCATTTTTTTGTCGCTCTTTTTCCTCTCCCGCTGGTAAATCTTCTCGTAAAATATCGGAATTTGCCTTGAAA
>CAZWYK010000110.1:0-4192 GCA_964638205.1 uncultured Candidatus Cloacimonadota bacterium
TATGAATTTTAGCTGTTTTGTTGTTGTAGGGGGCATATTTTCATCTTTTAAGTCTTTTGGTTCCTCTTTGGTAATTACTTCTTTTCCTGATAAAATACTAGACAAAACATTGTCTCTATAGTTTGCCAGTAGGTATAGGGCTTCTTCATAGAATGTTTTTTCTTCTTTTAGCATGCTTTCTTTATCTGCAGAGTTTGTGTGATTGGATTTCGTTGCTATTAGTGCTAATTCTATAATCTTAGCTTCTCTCCTTTCATATAGCTCTTTTAGGATTTTTTGAATATTTTCTATTTCTTTTCTTGTTTTTTGTACTTCGATGTTTGTAAAAACGCTATCTTTGCCTTCTTGAGATTGCAGAATGTCCTTTTTTTCTTCAATGTATCTCTTTATATTTTTGTAAAATTCTTGGTCTAGTTTTTGCAGCTCTGTCCTTTGTTTTTCCATTCTTAGAGCATCATACAGAACTTCATAGGTAATTACTGTCTTTTCCATTTTTTGAGTAAATTTTATTTAATTTATTAAGTTATTGGAGTGTGAGAAGGAGGTTTTTATTCTTGATTTTTTAAGATTAATTATTGTTGGGCGATATGTTTGTCTTTTTAGATAATGTTTAAAGTGATACACTTAGAAAATCTTTTGCAACTTTTGTATTTTTGAATGTTTTTTTTGCTTCGTTTAGTATTTGTTTTTCTTCTTTGTATCTTTGACTTATGTGTGTTAGTATCAATTGTTTTGATTTAGATTCTTTTGCTATTGTTGCCGCTTGTTTAGCAGTTAAATGTTTGTAGTCTTTTGCTTTGTCTTTGTCTTTATCTAGGAAAGTTGATTCAACTATTAGTAGGTTTGAATTTTCAGCGAGTTTTGAGATCTTTTTTGAGTAAATTGTATCCAAAAAGATAGTAATCTTTTCTTCTCCAGTAAGTATTGTTCCTTTTTCAGGTGTTATCTTTTTACCTTTGTAAGTAATTGTTTTTCCTTTCTGTAGTTTTCCCAGTAGAGGATTTTTTGTTAGTCCAAACTTTTTGGTATACGCCAGGTTTATTTTCCTTTTTGGTGTTTTTATGAATGAAAATCCGAGACAATGTGCACTATGGCCTGTTTTTTCCGCGAATATTTGAAAATCCTTTTCTTTTAGGAATGAACCTTTTTTTGTTATTTCTATTACTTCGTAGTTTGGTTTGTTGTGTGGTATGAATAAAGACATTACTTTTGAGATGAATTTTTTTGTATTTTCAGGTCCATATATTTTTATTTTTCTTTCAGAGTTTTCTCTTGAAATTGTTTGTAGTAAACCTGGCAGACCCAGTACGTGATCTCCATGCCAGTGTGAAATTATAATTCTTGTTATTTTTGTTGGACTTATCCTTGCTTTCATTAATTGTCTTTGGGTTCCCTCCCCACAGTCGAATAGAATATTCTCTTTTCCATATGTTAGTAATATTGCAGAGGTGTTCCTATCTTTGCTTGGTTTCATCGCTCCGGTTCCCAAAAACGTTACTTTCATAATGTAGCACTTATCAAAATCTTTTTAAATAGTTTTTGTTTAGGTTGATTATTATGGAAAAGTTAAAATCTGTTTTTTCAAGGGACATTGTCTTTTCTGAAGAGAATAGGCTAGCCAAGGCTTTGTATGATAAGGGTAGATTTGGTGAACCAAAAGGAAAGAAATTTTATTATTCTTTGTTTGAAGCTCTTTATCTTCTTGAAACTGGTAAAATTGAAGTTGTTGATGGAAAGAACAAAACTCTTGATTTTGATAGTTTTTTGAAGAAAGCCAAGAAAATAGATAAGGATTTTTGGGTTAGATACTCCGTTTTCAAGGATATGAGGTCAAGAGGATATATTGTTAAGACTGCTTTGAAGTTTGGAGCTGATTTTAGAGTTTATGATAGGGGTGTGAAACCCGGAGAAGATCATGCTAAGTGGATTTTATATCCTGTCGGAGAGGCAAAAGGGTTAACTTGGCATGAATTTAGTGCAAAAAATAGGGTTGCTCATTCAACTAGGAAGAAATTATTGATTGGAATTGTTGATAATGAGGGAGATGTTACATATTACGAAGTAGGTTGGACAAGGCCGTAATGTTTTTATATTTTCTAGAATTCTCTTTTTTATGCCAAATATGAAAATTGATGCTTTAAATTTTATTAGGAGAGAAGGTCCAATTATCCCTTCTCAATTGTCTGGCGAATTGAAGACTAATTTGCTTCTTGCCAGTGCTGTTTTATCTGAATTGTCTTCCAAGAAGGAAGTTAATGTTACTTCTGTGAAAAAAGGTGGTTCTCCTTTTTATTATGTTAATGGACAGGAAGCTAAGTTGGAGGGTTTGTGTGAACATTTAGGTGGAAAACCAAGAGAGGCTTTTAATTTGTTGAAAGAGAAGAAAGTTATTAGGGAAAAAACCTGTGAACCTTGGTTGAGGGTTGCCCTGAGAGAAATAAAAGATTATGCTGTTCCGTTGAATGTGGGGTTTGGTGGAGAATATGAGATATTTTGGAAATGGTATTTGGCTGATAATGATGAAGCCAAAGAAATGATCAAGAAGATCTTGAAACCTGGAAAAGTTGCAAAGAAAGAAGTTAAGAAAGAGGTCAAGAAGGAATCTGTTAAAGAAGAACAGAAAGTTTTGGAACCAATTAAAGAAGAAGTTAAGCAAGAATTGGAAGGAATACCATTTACAGTTACTTCTTTTTTTGGTCAGAAGGGAATTTATGTTATTTCTCAAGAAGTAGTTAGGAAGAATAAAGATTTTAGTTTTGTTGCTGATGTTCCCTCTAATGTTGGTTCTCTGAGATATTTTGTTAAGTATAAAGATAAGAAAACAATTAGTGATGCTGATTTGATGGCTGCTTTAGATAAGGCCAAGAAATTACCTGTTTTGTTTTTGAGCAATGGAACTTTGACTCGTAAGGCTGAAAAGTATTTGAATGAGAATCCTTCTGGTGGATTAGTTTTTAGGAATGTTTAAATATATTTTATATTTTATTTTGTTATGGATTTATCAAAGAGGGTTCCAGAGTCTCAGGAGGAGATGGATGATTTAGAAGAAATTTATAAGTATTATAGTGCCCATAAGAAATTGAAAGGTTGGAATCTTTATGATCTTGTTGCTAGAAACATTTTAAAAAATACTTCTGTCAGGAATGGCTTGGTTCTTGATGTTGGTTGTGGATATGGTGGGTTAATTGAAAAATTGTCGTCTTACTTAAAGAAGATGAAGTTTATTGGGATTGATATTTCTAAAAATATGGTTGAATTTGGAAATAGACATGTTGCAAATAAAGACATTAAGTTGTTGCAAATGCCAGGAGATAAAATTAAATTTGGAGATAATACTTTTGATTTAATTATATCAAAAGACACCATACATCATTTGGCCAAACCTATAAATGTATTGAAAGAAATGTATAGGGTGTTAAAACATGGTGGAGAAATCTATATTTTCGATTTGAATAGAAATGCTTCTCAGGAAGGTATTTTTCAGGTTATTCAAGCAGCATCAGAATTAAATGTTGAAAATGCTATTCTTTATACTGATTCTGTTAAAGCAGCCTACACAATTTCCGAAATGAAAGAGTTGTTGAAAAAGTCAAGAATTAGTAATTATAAAATATTTTGTCCTAAGGTTGGAAAAGATTTTTTAAAAGAGTATTCTATTAGTAGAGAAAATTATCTTTTGTCTTCAAACTATTTAAAAGATAAATGGGTAATAATTATTAAGAAGCCTTGATTATATCTCTTATTCTTTTGAAGTTTTTTTCTGTTGGTTTATCTTTGTATTCTTTTAGAAGTTTTTTTGGAATTTTGTATAATTTTTTTAAGTTCAAGAAATTACAAAATTGGGTTAGGTTTTTTGGCTTATCTGTTTTATAACATCTTTCGAAATCTATCATTGTTACTTTATTGTCTTTTACGAAGAAATGTTTTATTGGTCTTGTGAATTCTAGTTTGTTTATTTTTAATTTGTCTAAAGTTCTACATTTGTCTATTATTTGGAGCGTTAACTCTTTCTTCTTTTTTGTTTTTATGAATTCAATGTATTGTTTTCCTTCTGCTAGTTCATGTATTAGAAAGTTTTTTCCTGCTTTCACGAACTTTGGACCAATATCATGTTTGTTTAGAAGTTTGATATATTTTGCTTCATTCTTTGTTCTTTCAATTGCTGTTGAGTCTGGATTTTTTACTTTTATTG
>CAZWYK010000111.1:0-4155 GCA_964638205.1 uncultured Candidatus Cloacimonadota bacterium
TTTGAATGTCGTAGCTTCCGCCCGGTTGAGATTTTATCTCTTCCACATCAAGTGTCTTGGAACTTACAGGTGCATCTTCTGTTTCTGTGAAATAGTGCTCATCTACCACCGAAACCCCAAAAATAACAACAGCTTGAACCGGCAATTCCACATTGACAATCTTAAATTCATTGGGTTGAATCACAATTCCCAATTTTGTGCGAGATTCATAGCCAACACGATTGAAAGTTATTTTATGACTACCAATTGAAACATTTCTCAAGATATATTGACCCTTTTCATTAGAAATTCCTTTCGCTTCACCATCAATGTAAATATTCACTTTTTCAACTGGTTTTTGAGTGTTTTTATCGATAATGCGTCCCGCTAAGTTACCAACCTTTTGCGTTCCAAAAAGACCAATTGAATAAATTACTAAACATAAAATTACAATTATTTTTTGCATTTTTTCTCCTTTTTTTAATTAACTATTTTTTGTTGTTGCTAACACTCTTTTGTTAGCAGCTGCTGTCTTTACTTTAGCAATAAACATTTTTTTACAGCTTCAATTTTGCCGTTTACAATTAATTTGTATAGGTAAATTCCACTTGCAAAATTTTCAGCATTCCAAACTATCTCGTTCCTGCCTTTTTTTAAATTTCCAATTTCTAAATTTTCAATCTGTTGACCTCTCACATTAAATATTTCAATTTTTACGTTACTTATATTCTCAGCTGTAACGTAAAAACTTATCGTAGTAGCGACATTAAATGGATTGGGATAATTAGATAGATTGTGATTAATGATTTCTAAATTTTCATCACTACTATTAACTAACTCTCCGTTAAAACCAAGTGCAATATCCCAATTGCCTGAAATATTAAATTCTGTATCTGCATGATACCAATTTTGTCCCACTTTGATTAAATTCCCATTTGGATTAGCGATTGTATTATCTGTATAGCCAATATTGTAGCTTGTGTTAATAATCCAATAGGTAAGCGTCAATCCCTCCGCAATATCCTCTTCACTTAGAATGTAGAAATCATCTAACCAGGCTTCCACAAAATCACCTTCAGAAAATTCTGGCAAACTAATGTTTTGAATTAATTGAATGTTGTCAATCATAGGGGTACCACGATAAAGTTTCAGTTGCATACTGCAATCCTCAGAACTCCCCGGAGCCGTAAAATAGAACCTATTCAAATGACAATTGGTATAATTCTCTAAGATTTCAGTTGGAAAATAAGCACCAACAAAAACGAACATTTCCTCATCAAAATTGATAAGTTCAGTAGCACCCTGACTGTAAGTAACAGGATTAAGAAATGAAAAAGCTTCCATTTCTATTTGTAGAAAAGTATTATCTTCACTAAACTCAAATTCACCTTGATAGTAAAAATACCTTCCTAGGCTAGCTTCCACAGAATAATTATTATAAGGTATACCAGCAATTGTGAAGTCACCAACATCATTTGTCGTTGCACTAAATTCAATTCCACTTTCATTTATCAGAACTATTTCTGCACCACCCAACTCATTATCAGCGATAATGCAACCATTCAAATCTGCCAAACTTGCGTAATATTCCAATGTTGCTCGCAATGTTATTTCTGCAGCTTCAGTAGCAGCATTAACAGGAATGGTACCATCTAAATGAATGAATCCGGCACCACGACAGAAGTATTCATCATTTGCGTCTGCGTGCATATTTTGATACCACATTCCCAAATAAGCGATGTAGTTACACAAAAAGTTTCCCGGGTCACCATTGGAATCTATCCATGCATTAATGTTTGTTTGTTCATCAATTGCGGCCATTATAGCGTCTAATGGTAAGCTTGCATAACGATATTCGTTTACAGCCAAAGTAGAATCTGGTGGATTAGGAGTTGGATAATATGGCAATACTTCATCTGGCATCCAGTTGGATAAATTTTTTGCTCGTGTTTCTATTTCCCAAGGTCCTGCACCTGCACCAAAACTTATGATTATCTCGGGATGATATTCCTCCACACGTGCCCAAAAATCTGTCCAGGTAGCTTGATAATCAACCTCAAACTCCCTTGTAGCTATATCAAAGGCTGGGAAAAATGCGTAAACATCATAACCTCTTCCTTCCCAATTTTCACCTATCCAACCATCTGGATTTAATTCTGGATTGTTAGAAAAACGATGAATCATCTCACTAGTGGGTGGCCAATAACCTGTAAGCATAACAACCGGACGAGCAAATAGGGTTACAGTAGTAAATAAAATCATAAAAATGATAACATTTCTAATTTTCAAATATTCCCCCAAAATTTAACTATATTTAATGAACCACGCTTATTTCGTTTGACATTTTCTTGTAAAGAAAAAATTTGTTTTCAATATTTAATAAGAGGATTTAAGGTGAAAAATATTTTTTGGGGTAACATAGTTGATATCATAAATCGCCGAGTTTTTCCCGGTGCAATCAAAGTTAAAAATGGTAAAATTATCAAAATCACGGAAAATAATGAAGTTTATGACAATTTCATTATGCCAGGCTTTATCGATGCTCATCTCCACATCGAAAGCTCGATGCTCATACCAACCGAATTTGCCAAAATTGCCGTGAAACACGGTACTGTCGCTGCGGTTTGTGATGCTCATGAAATTGCCAATGTCCTCGGTATAGAAGGCATTAAATTTATGGTAGATAACGCCAAAAATGTTCCACTAAAATTTTATTTTTCTGCTCCATCTGGCGTACCTACTACGACGTTTGAAACAAACGGTGCAACCATTAGTGCAATTGAGGTTGAGACACTCTTCCAAAATTTACCACAAATTAAAATTTTGGGTGAAGTAATGAATTACCCCGCTGTCATCAATGAAAACCCCGAAATTTTAACAAAGATTATTATTGCCCATAAATATGGAAAATTAATCGATGGTCACGCTCCCGGTTTAAGTGGAAAAGATTTACAAAAATATGCATCTTACGGCATTTCTACCGACCACGAATGTTTTACCCAAAAAGAAGCTTTAGAAAAAATTAATCTCGGCATGAAAATTCAAATTCGCGAAGGTTCCGCTGTTAAAAACTTCGATGAGCTCATTCCAATCGCTAACGAGCATGTTGCAAACTGTATGCTCTGCTCCGATGACAAACACCCCGATGACTTAGTGAAAGGACACATCAATGAACTCGTCAAACGCGGGCTAAAAGCGGGGATAGGTCTTTTCAAAATATTACAAATAGCCTGCGTAAACCCTGTTTTACACTACAACTTGGATGTGGGACTACTCCGTGAAAATGATTTTGCTGACTTCTTAATTATAGATAATTTAACCGATTTTAACATTTTACAAACTGTGATAAATGGCAACATTGTTGATGAAAATGCAAAAACAATTTTCACGTGCCAACCGACAGAATTAATTAATAAATTTTACACAGAACCAAAAATAATTACCGATTTTGAAGTTGCCAAAAATTCAAATAAAATTGATGTAATCGAAGCAATAGATGGACAATTACTTACAAGCAAATTGAAAGTTTCACCCAAAATCATTAATAATAAAATCGTTGCAGATACCGAAAATGACATCCTGAAAATTGCGGTTGTAAATCGTTACAAAAACGAAAAACCAACGGTGGCATTTATAAAAAACTTCGGACTAAAAAAAGGTGCAATCGCATCTTCCGTAGCCCACGATTCACACAACATTGTTGCAGTAGGCACCACCGACAAAGAACTTTGCGATGCAGTCAACCTCATCATCAAAAACAAAGGGGGAATTTGTATAATTTCACGAAATGAAAGCAACATTTTACCGTTACCAATTGCCGGTTTGATGAGCGATAAGCCTTTTCTGTTTGTTGCCGAAAAATACACCGAGCTGGATGCACTTGCCAAAGAATTTGGTTCCAAACTAACCGCACCGTTTATGACACTATCCTTCATGGCACTGCTCGTAATTCCAGAACTAAAAATTAGTGACAAAGGGCTTTTTGACTGCGTAAATTTTGAATTAATTAAAAGGTAAAATCAAACCATCGGAAATTTTGGTGAATAACGATGCTAAGATAATGGATGAATTTAAGCTAAAAAGAAAGGAGCTAATCGTGAAGACAAAGGAAGATGCAAAAAGGTTGTTTAAAAAAAATGAAATTTTAAATACAAGTAAATAAAGAAGTTAAGTTAA
>CAZWYK010000112.1:0-4035 GCA_964638205.1 uncultured Candidatus Cloacimonadota bacterium
CAGACATTGTGCTAGCAAAAGCGAAAAATAAATTTTACGAAGAAAAATTAAAGCTACAAAAAGCAAAAATGAAAATAGCAAAAGAGAAAATTCTTATAAATTATTATTTGGAGAATTAAAATGGCAAATTTAAATGAAAAAAAAGTGTCGATTAAAATAGTAGTAGCAACTATTGTAGGCTTAGCTTTAATTGCAGCATTATCTTTTACAAATGAAAAGAATACCCAAAAATTGCCTGGTGCTGGTAAGGCTGAATCAATCGAAATTTCTAGCAGAGTTGATGGTTATTTGAAAAATATTTTTGTTGCGCAAAACGAATTTGTCGAAAAAGGTCAATTACTTTTAGAATTAGAAAATAAAAATCTAATGACTCAGATTGAAAATTTAAATCGTGAAAAAGAACAATTAGAATACCTGATTAAATCTGCGTCTGGTGGTCATCAACTTGACTTAAAACTGATGAAATTAGATGAAAATATCCGTGAAGTTCAAAGTAAATTAAATGAAGCTGCCATGAAAATATCAGCATTAAAAAATGAGATTTCAATATTAGACGCAAAACAGAACCTCGCTAATAAAGATTTTATTGCTTCGCAAAAACTTTTTAAGAAGAGCATTATTTCTTCTGCCGAATTTAATGAAAAAATGTCTGATTTTGAAATTGTAAATAATCATTTTCTTGATGCGACAAATGAATTGAATTTTATTCAAACTGAAAAAACTAACTTTGAAGCTGAACTGAAAAATTTACAAACTCAAAAGAAACTTTTTTCCGAAAATGTCTCACTGATTGTAGCTGATTATTTACTCGATTTAGAAAAAATTAAATCTAATCTAAATGAGTTAGGAAATGATGTAAATGAATTGAAGGTTTATGCAAAGGCAAGTGGATATATTGCTGAAGTAAATATTCGATTTGGTGAGTGGATAAATGCTGGCAAAGCTATCATAAAAATTGTGAACTTAGAAAATCTTTGGATTGTGGCGTATGGTTCCGCAATTGATAATAAATTACTCAAAAAAGGGATGAAAACTAAAGTTTTTTGTTCAAATGGTGAAGAAGTGAATGGAAAATTAGCTTCTATTTCACCAACAATGGATAGAGTGAAATCATTGGCTGGTTCATTTGAAACAGTGCATTCTTACACAAAAATAATTGTTGAGTTTGATGATGCAAAAGAAGCTGCAAAAAACTTAACACCAGGTGAAAAGCTAGTTGTACAAATTTTTAAAAAATAGGAGTGATTTATGAAATTAGAAAAATATAGAATTGCATTTGGTGATAGCATTAAACAATTGGAAAGCCGAGTTAATATGCTAGTAGAAGTTGGTTATGTACCCCATAATAATTTAATTATTTTAGATACTCCAGAACATTTAATCGGTGAAAACACAGCACCACGATTTTATCTGCAAGCGATGGTGAAATACGAAGAATAAATTATTTCTCTAAGATTAGTGTGACTGGACCATCATTCAAAAGTGTTATTTTCATGTTTTCTCCAAATTTACCCATTTTGGGTTTCACTCCATTTTTTGCTAGTTCATCTGCAAATTTGAGATACAATTTTTCTGCTTTTTCTGGTTTGGAAGATGTCATAAATTCTGGTCTGTTACCGCGTTCTAATTTTCCATAAAGGGTAAATTGTGAAACTAAAAGAATTTCGCCATTAACATCTTTCAATGATAAATTCATCTTTTGGTTTTTATCGTTGAAAATACGTAAATTACAAACCTTTTTGGCGAGCCATTCAATTTGTGAACCGTCATCATCTTTGTGGATACCAATGAAAATTAAAAATCCATTTTTGATGGCAGAAACTGTTTTAGCATCGACTTTTACTTCTGCATTTGTAACGCGTTGAATCAATAATTTCATTTGTGTCTCTCAATGGTGATTTCTATTTTATCGCCGACTTTATAACCCTTCAAATTTTTAGAATACGCTTCGATAATATCCAAAAAAGTATTTTGAATAAACGGTGCAAGGTCAATTTGCTTATCGTTAAACTTTATCTTTATTTTAGGTGAAAATATGTTTTTGCAATCACTTCGTTTTTTTTCACCTTTGATGATTTTACCAACCATTGTTTTGCAGTCTAAACCACAAATTCCGCATTTTTCATTTTTGGAAAAAGGTAAAACTTCAAAAACTTTTTCTTCGATTAAATCCGTTAATTTTTCAATGTCTTGGTGATTTTTTATATTTTTATACGATTCATTTTGAAATTTTCCAGAAATGGCAAAAACCGTATCATCAAATAATTCATCGAGCTGTTCTGTGTTTGTTGCACACAAAACACGTGGCAACGAAGCAGTTTTCATGCCTTCTACAATTACGAAGTCTGCATCTAAATGTTGTAGCATTTGTGAAAGAGACAATCTTTCGTGCCAAATTTGATAAGTTCCGTGCAATCCACGTGCTATAACTGCATCATTACTTGCTTTCCAATGTTTCCAACTGTTGCTATTTTCGGTTTCCATTGTGAATTTTTTGGAATGAATATCCTTTATCGTTTGCACTTTGTACCCACGATTTTTTAGTTCCGTGATTAGTTTTACAACTAAAGTTGTTTTGCCAGTGTGGTGGTAACCCGCGATGCTAAAAACTTTCATATTATTTCTCCATTTCTAAATATGTTAATTTTTTTTCATTTTGAAGCCAACTGTGTTTCACTTCTCCCACAAAAATTGTATGATCACCAGATTTTATTTGCGAAATAATTTTACATTCGAAATTTGCAACTGCATCTTTTAAAATTGGCAATTTAGCTAGTTTTCCTGCAAACCAGTTTACATTTTCAAGTTTATCAATTTCATATCCACTTTTTGTACCGCACAATACGGCAACATTTTTCATTTTTTGCGATAAAATAACTAAATTGAAAAATCTGTATTTTTGCAAACATTTATGTGAAAAACGCGTTTTGCCGATTGAAATAGCAAACATTGGTGGTTTTATAGAAGTCCGCATAAACCACTTGATAGTGATTAAATTAAATTTCCCATCACATTTTACAACCGCAATTGCAATTTTTGCAGGATGTCTGATAGTCTTGATGGCTTTCATAAAATCTATTCTTTTCATAAAATTTTAACCTCAAGTTACAAATGGAAAATTTAGCGTAGATTGTAAATAAATTTTTCCAATTCTTTTGAAAACACCAAAATTTTGTTGACTTTGAAATATGGAAATTAAATTTGCCGAAAGTTATTTTAAGGAGAATTTCATGAAAAAATTAGTACTTTTAATGTTGGCAAGTATTTTTATTGCTACGGGTTGTACAAAAAAAACTGTTGATACAGGCAATGTGACAGAAATTATTTTTTGGCAAGCAATGGGGGGACCACTTGGTGATGCACTCGCAGAACTTGTGCAAAAATTTAATGACACTCATTCAGATATTCACGTAACTTCTATAAATATGGGGAATTATAATGCGTTATCGCAAAAATTAATGGCATCCATTCAAACTGGAAACCAACCAGATGTTGCTCAATCTTTTGAAGCGTGGATAGCAAAATATGTGGAGGGGGATGTCATTACCCCAATTGAAGATTTTATCGAAAATGATGAAACTTTTACAACAGAAGATTTTGATGATATTTATCCAGTTTTTATCGAGAGCAATATGATGAATGGAAAACTTGTATCATTCCCATTTAATAAAAGTGTAAGAGTGCAATATTATAACAAAGATATTTTGTTTCAGAACGATTTAGATCCGAACAAACCACCAAAAACTTGGCAAGAATTTCGGAATTTATGCAAATTACTGACACAAGATACAAATGGAGATGAAAAAATTAACCAATTTGGCACGACTGTGAAAATTAGTGCGTGGCAGTTTGAAAATTTACTTTTGCAAGCCGGTGGAAGCATTTTAAATGATGATAATTCAAAAGCATTGTTCAACAGTGAAGAGGGTAACTTAGCACTGAAATATTTTACTGATATTTTGAATGTGGACAAAACTGGATACCTTTCCCCAGGTTATGAAGGTCAGAAGGATTTTACCGCTCAAAAAGTTGCAT
>CAZWYK010000113.1:0-3920 GCA_964638205.1 uncultured Candidatus Cloacimonadota bacterium
TGTCAAAGCACGATCGTAGGATCATCAAAGAGTACAACAGCAAACACCGCATCAGCGATTTGCTGGAACGACATGGCTATCAGTTAATTGATGGTCGATACTTGGCACCAAATAGCTCATCGGGCAATCCGGGTTTAGTAATCCTATCTGAGGAAGAACTGTGTTTTAGTCATCATGGAGATGCGCTTGGTGATGGTAAAGCGCACGACGCATTTGATGTGTTCAGATACCTAGATCATGGAAAAGACTGGAATTCCGCAATTGAAGCAGCAACTAAATCACTAGGGTTGAACGAGCTATTGATGCCAAAATTGATCGAGTTCGACCTGCTTTCGGCCAACCTGCCTGAGCCGAACTTCATCGTACCGAAATACCTACCTGAAGGACTCACCATTCTGGCTGGCAAACCAAAGATCGGCAAAAGCTGGATGGCTTTGGGATTAGCACTTTCGGTAGCTAGGGGTCTGCCTTTTCTCGACGAAACCTGTGCAAAAGGACCGGTGTTCTACTTCGCTCTTGAAGACAATCAACGTCGATTGAAAACGAGATTGCAGAAACTGATGCCGTTTGAAGGTCAGCTTCCGGGTAATTTCAACATTGGTGAGTTGGGATCGCTGGAGAAACTGGATTCAGGAGGGCTACATCAACTCAGGAATTTAGTGGAAGCAAATCCTGACACGAAACTGATTGTCATCGACACCCTTGTGAAGGTCAAACCACAACCAAAACGACAGAACACCTATGAGGAAGATTCAGCAGTCATGGGTGATTTGCAGAAAATTGCCAGTCACTACGGAATCGCTCTGATCGTTGTTCATCACGTTCGTAAGATGGAATCTGATGATGTATACGATACGATATCTGGATCGATGGGATTGCAAGGCGTTGCTGATACGATGTGGGTGTTGACCAACAACCGAAGCAGGGACAAAGGTGCAGCTGAATTGTCAGTAAAAGGAAGAGATCTTGAGGAGGATCTCAATCTTGCGCTCAAGTTTAATCAGGACACAGCCTATTGGGAATCGCTAGGAGATGCCGCCCAAGTGCGAATTTCTCTTGAACGCCAGGCAATCATTGATGTGTTACAGGATAATGGTGGAGAAATGTCACCAACAACGATTGCATCAGAACTGGGAAAGAAGCGCGATTCGGTAAAGGCATTGCTGAATAAGATGAAGAAGGATGGGTTTGTTGATAGTCCTTCCAGAGGAAAATACAAATACAAACCACCGTTCAGTGTAAACGTCAATGGGACAGTAGTACCTATGGCAGTATAGCGTTTACCTGTTTACCTTTTACTGTAACCACCATCTATCGCAAGGAATACAAAGGTAAACGCTAAAAATATCTATCGTTTACCTATTTACCTTTTTATTACTAACCATTTACCTGTTTACCTCCGTTGCCTTTTTCATTCTTCTATATAGTGATATAATAGCCAGTTAGCTTAAAAGGTAAACAGGTCAATGGTAAACAGTAAGGAGAAACAATGAAGAACACAAAATCACACCATCATCAACCAAGATTGAAATTCCTTGGGTTCCGAAAACGGAAACCAATTACTGGAACAGCTCCATCATTCCCAAACTCAACACAACAATCAAATTCACAAAACGATTTCCTAGACAACCTGAACAAAGTCGAGAATGAGATTGAGGATTATTGGCGGAGCAGGAATGAAGCAAACCTTGGTGGGAATGAGTCGGTTACTAACTCTTTGTAATCTATTACAAACACAGGATAGAAAAGCAAAAACGCAGAAAATGGCTTCGCGCCCTGGGTATTAATCATTCACAACCAAGTAAGCGAACACCTATCAAATCAGCTTCTATAGATGACCCACCAACTTCTGGATCTGTGTTTTACCTAAAATTCAGCTGTGCATCAGCCCAAGCAGATCAAAAGTATGTTGGAAGAGTGGTGGCAGAATCGGAGGAATTGGCGTGTATAGCTTCTAAGAGTTCAAGAGGGCAAATGCTCTTGAATGAGGACTATCTCGACGTGATCCTCTTTCCGCTGCTGAGGGATCGGAGGCAGAGTGGTTGTGAGGAATCATAATTTGAATGAACAAGGGGCTACGAAGAATAAATCAAAAGCATTTAATCACTAAAAACGACTGATTCTATTTTATTTTCAACATTTATCGATACTCATCACTTTTGTTTTTAACGAACATTTGCTATTCTCGCTCGATCTTTAAGGTATTGCATAATTCCTGCATATCCTGGATTCATCGTGCCTGTGTTGACGCAAGTGAATCTTGCCTTACTAGCAAGGGTTGATATTGCTTGAACAGCGCTAAGGGTGGCGATGGGTAGCCTTAGGCTTGCACCAGGTTTCATTCATTCAATTCCAATATCGAGATATTCGGGGCAGACCCCGGACCACTAGTCGTCGTCCTAACCTCTTAACTTCTTCTCTTTAGCTCTTGCAAGAATCGCAAGTTGGTTTTGAGAATATTTGTTTTTCCAATACTTAGGAGTGGCTTTTTCTCCTTTTTCCCCAATGACAAGAATATCTGTAGCATATCTTTGCTTTGCCTTTTCGAGGTGTTTCTTATCACCAAACGTGTTTACCAAAACAGATCCTATAATACCCATGATAACACCTCCTTCGGAAAAATCATTAACTATAGAAACATCTTCACTCTATTACTTATTTCTGCTATTAGCATATTCTACAAATTCTTTCTTACTACCTGCGATTTTCGTACCATCTTGAAGTTTTCTACCACCAATTAACCATAATAGCTTATCCAAGTAAAAAGGATCAATGGAATTGCTGTCTGCTATTCGAACAGCCGTCCTAAAACACATATAATCATTTTTGGTACTGACTAACCCAACACCATGTAATATTCCCTTCACATGAGTATCTGGTTTTGGAAAACTGAGATATCCGATCTCTCTTAATACATCACAAGCCAGAGCAAACCCAATTCCTCGGATTTCTTGGGAAAGGATCAACGGAAGTGCTGCTTGTGTCATTCTATCTTTTTGATTTGACGCTCCTTCGTCATATAAAGCAAAACTATCGGCCCAGTCATAAAATTCTTCGACATTTTCAAAATTAATCATGAATACTGCTGCGTCTAAAGCTCCCCTTGTAAATCTTGACACTAATGATTTGTCTCCTAAAGGTATCGTACTATCATTTGATGTTAATTTATGACCTAATTCCTTAATATTATTATAATATCTGCGATATATCTCAAGAGGATCACAATTTCCAAAGCAATCTGTCCTCCTTGACACATCCTTTACACCAAAATACTTTTCATATGATTTCCTGTAGCTCATATTTGTTAAACTGCGCAATATCACGGCATATATCTCATTGATACTTTGACATCTGTTTTTCTCTTGAGTTAAAACAAATTCATCTCGTATATGCTCTGATACTCCAACTGATTCAAGATATTCAGTTATTGAATTGTAGAACTTCTGATCTGTTTCTCTAAGGATCATTTTCCCTTCCCCCTCTTCCTTGTACCACAAAGTAAAGCCTGGCATGTAGCCAGACTTACAGTATAACGAATCGTGAATGAATATCAAAATAGACTATTACAAGAACTTCTTCACATCTTCGAGAAGATCCTTGGTCGCGTCGACGGACTATTCCGTATTCCCCTCTCATTCCGACTCGTTTAACGCGAGTACAACAATCAGAATCTCACTTCCGTTAGCGGCGGATTTATCTGTCGTGGTCTACATTGTTGTGGGGCAGCAGGTTGCGACCTTGGCTAACGGTCAATTCAGCGCTGGTTCGTATATGCTGACATATGATGCAACAGCCATGGCGTCTGGCTTGTATTTCGTCCGTGCTGTCGTCATAGGTGAGCTCACTGACGTTCAAAAGGTGATGCTGGTTCGATAAGGAATATTTTCCGGTAGGTAGGTTAGATCGTTTTCTGATGCGGG
>CAZWYK010000114.1:0-3908 GCA_964638205.1 uncultured Candidatus Cloacimonadota bacterium
TAATTATTGCATTTGCTTGCTCACGAAATATTATTGATAATTGGAGTGCGCCACGACTCTTCTTGTTTTTCTTCTTGCTTGCTTGTGGGCACTTTTGTTATACACCATAATCCTCAAGACTTTTATTTCAGCAAAAGCATACGCTTTACTGATTCTTGATTATTAGTTTTAATTCTATAAAGATAAATACCAGAACTAACAGGTTTATTATTTTCGTCAACACCAGACCAGATCGTAGTATGCTTACCTTTGTGCAGTTCTTCGTTGATCAATGTTTTAACTTTTTGTCCTTTGATATTGAAAATTGATAATTCTACTTCACTATCATATGGTATGGAAAAAGAAACATTGGTTTCGGGATTGAAAGGATTTGGATAATTACTTAAATTAAAATCACTTTTTGCTGGAATAATCTCGTGATTTTGAGTATCAACAGTCTCGCTCATTGGTATATCAAGCTGTGTAAATTGACCATCAATGACTTCGATTTGGTATTCCACTGAATCATCAAAGAAAACACGTTCGGCGTAAACATCATAAAACCCGGCGGGAAGCTTGTATTGATAGCTACCGACACTATCTGAAAAAGTAAATTTACCAGGTTCGTTGTTGATTTTTACAAGAACATAATCAACAAAATCTCCAGTTGCTAGGTCGTAGGTTGTGCCTTCAATTCCACCAAAACTCGGAGCACCGAATTCGTAAGGACCGATATCGATAATTGCCGTTCCGTTATTATCTCCATCCCAGACTCTGTGATCGTAATCCATATCGAACGGATGATAATAACCCAGGGTATCGAATCCGGCATCTATTGCGAGACTGCCTTCGATTAAATGAAAATCATTATTAGCAAAGTCAACAAAAATGCTATCTATTTGACTTTCATTGATTATCAAATTGTTTTCACCTGAAATTACATATCCTTCAGGGATGGAATCTATTATGCAGTTTCTTACATACAGTGTATCCTCAAATGGCCAATCAACCAATTCTTCATTACCCCAAAAGATAGAATTATTATAAAAATCACCAAAATAAGCCAGTGAGCCTAAAGCATGTTGATTGTTAACAATAATATTATTATTAACTGATTGGTTTCTCCAGCCGATAGATAACCCGGTGTTGCAATTCATCACAATATTATTATTTATCTCAAAATAACCACTCAATTCTAAACCACTGTAAGAACTACTTATCGGATTATTATGCACGAAATTATTAAAGACTTTACCGGCAGAATTCACATCACTTTCAATTCCACCATACACAATATTATCAGAAACCTCGAAATAACCATAGTTATGTAATTTGATTCCATTACAATAAAAAGCGGAATCTGCTTCGATAATATTTTTTTTTATATAAATACCTGATTCATCTTCGACAGCACTGGCACTTATCGGAGTCTGAGCATTATAAAAATAATTGCCGAAAACATAATTAGCTAAAATATCACTATCAATGCCAAAACCATTTCCAAAGTATTTATTATTAACTATACTAACAAGTTCTCCAAAACTAGAAGAACGATTATGAAATTCATTATTGGCTACCCAAATCCTATTTGGATGATTATAAGGTGTATGTATTTGTATTGCTCTACCCCAATCTGTTGTATTGGGATCTATTCCTTCGTCGATTGAAAAAAAATTGTTGGTTATTTCCATTTTAAAATCTATAGAAGGATAATGCGTTGCTATTCCATAACGATTATCAATAAAAAAACACTTATGAACTATTATCGAATTGTGTACAGCTAATGCTCCTGATGGTTGGAAGGTTAGATTAATAACAATTGTAGAAGCATGTTCGAATCGGCAATGTTTAAAACTCGATAATTCTGCATCTTCAGAAAGATAAATAACTCCCCACTTGTAAAACATTGAATCCTGTTGAATCCGAGTAAACAATATACTGTCTTGTTCAGTTCCTTCGGCTATGATTCTTCCTTCAACCCAGAGCATCTTAGCTGTTGGTTCTTCTTCTCCATGAAAAGCAAAATCCTCTACATAAGTATCGTTATTAAAAAGAGCAGCATTGATAAAGATTTCAGTACCCGGCTCTATAAAAAGAGTTACATCATCATCTACATAAAGAACACTGGTTACAAGATAGGGATTGTTGTCGGGTGACCAAGTTGTATCTTCGGTAAGGTGACCACCAACTTCAATACTAATTAATAATGTATTATTAAATAGTAATAATGAAAAAAGAAAAAAAGGAATTATTTTCATAAATACTCCAAATTACCAAAACTCAATTTAACCCCTCTCTTATTATAAAGAGAGGGGCTTTTACAAGATGAGACTAAGAATGCATATGGTTACTTAAGAAGCAACATTTTTCTCATGGCTGATGTTTTCCCTGCTGAGATCTTGTAGAAATAAATTCCTGAAGAGACTGATTTATTGTTAGTATCTTTACCATTCCATTCTATTGAATGTTGACCAACTGGAAGCTGCTCATTCACTAATTGTTTAACTTTTTGACCTTTTACATTGTAAACAGTTATTGAAACATCAGATTCTGATGATAAATTGAAAGATATTGTTGTGGTTGGATTAAATTGATTTGGATGATTACGTAATTTGTAATTTGTAATTTGTAATTATCTATTCCATTTGTTTGATCATAATAAAATGCTCCCATATCCGTAATTGTTCCATCGGGATCAAAAGGAAAATCTGGGTCTCCTGCATCAATACAGGGAGAATTCTCTGTTAGATGATAATCTTCGTTTGCAGGATCGATAAATAATGGGTCAGTATTTAGGTTTCCTTCCGACCAATCAACAGCACCAAAACCATTAATAGCAATAGCATCTAAACCTCCTTCAATATCAGTGTAGCTGATTGCTACATTGTTATTGTGGGTTGATTCAAGAAATTGAATTTGCTGAGGTTCATTATTCCAGAATATGCAATTTATTAAATCTGATTGTGAACCTAAGGTACATATTCCACCGCCAGAATCGGCTAAATTGTCAATTATACTCACGTTTGTTAAGATGATATTTGCTAGAATGATACTAATGCCACCTCCGGCATCTGGAGTATAATTGTTAGCTGCAGTTACTTTATTTAACACAGAGTCTGACATTTTAAAGTAAAATCCCCCACCTTTCAAAACTGTAGAATTATTCGTAGCATTTACATTAGTTAAATTTGTGTCTGAAATATTAAAATTTGCTCCTCCACCGTTGCACCCGGAATAATTATTAGAAAAAGTAACGTTTTCCATCGAGGGAATAGAGAAATAGCAGTACATTCCACCACCACCGACATCACCGGCTCCGTTATAAAAGCAAGAGTTGCCGATAAACTCCGAATCTATTATATTTAAAGTAGTAAAAATGCTAAATAATCCTCCTCCCGAAGCTTGAGCATAATTATTGCGAATAATAATATTTTCCATATCCAAATTGGAAGATTGGCAATAGATTCCACCGCCACCATTATGATATCCTGCATAACGACTAATATTATTTTCCAAAATAATCGAAGATAACGAAGTATTTGAACAGGATACTAAAGATATTCCACCACCTTCTTCTGCGCTATTAAAACACAATACCAAGTTATTTAGAATTGGACCAGATTCTATACAGTAAATACCACCACCTCTATTGGAATTCCCATTCGTAATCGTAAAACCAGATAGAACCGCAGTCGAATCTTCTCCACTATCAAAAGTCACAACACTTCCATTTTGATTTCCATCAATTATAGTTTGAGAAATATAAGATGTATCTTGCGTTGTCAAGAATCGCGAAGCGACTGTGATATTCTTTCCGATATAGTTTATGTTTTCCACGTAAGTTCCGGGTTGAACAAGAACGGTGTCAGCATTTACAGAAACATTAATTCCATCTTGTATTGTTGGTTGGTCTGCTGGAATATTAATTA
>CAZWYK010000115.1:0-3871 GCA_964638205.1 uncultured Candidatus Cloacimonadota bacterium
TGCAACGATGCAATACCCAACGAAGTTTTTATCGCATCGTTTCGTTTTTGAAACAATTCATATTTGCGAACAAACCCATCATTTTCAACAGCAATATTGACCGTTCCCCATTGCACATTCGCATCCATCAATGTTTTTATTGGAAGCAAAAGTTGTTCACGTGTTGAGCTATCAAATTCTGTTACAACTAGTTTTCCAGCAAAAATAATGTTGTCATATTTACGGCAAGTTTCTGCTAAAAGTTCATCGTTCATTTTATCGGTATATTCAGTAAATTCAACATCAAAAATAATTACTTTTGCACCAGCTTTCTCTAAATTTTCAATCAATTTAGCGTGATAATTCCGCGGAAATGGCCAACGTTCATTCAACACACTAAATGTTTCATCTCCAATTTCTAAAATGACAATTTCGTTAGATATTTTCCGTTTACCACGAATGGAAAAAAAAGTATCTTTTGCTTTATTTTCTAAGTTATTCCAAAAAATCGAGATAAATATTAACCGTAAAATAACAAAAAGAATTATCGGGAAAATCAGTTTATTTTTCATATTTTTCCATTGATAATCTTATTATCTCTTCTAACAATGCGTTAAAATTAAGTCCATATTTTTTTGCTGCCATCGGCGTTAAGCTGAGTGGTGTCATACCTGGAAGTGTGTTAACCTCTAAAAAATAGAAATTTTTGCCATCAAAACGAAAATCAATGCGAGCATAAACTGAACATTCAAATAATTTGAAAATCTGCAATGCTTTTTGTTTAATTTCGAACATCTCTTTTGATAACAATTTTGCTGGAACTTCGTAAATAGTTGTCCCGCTTGTGTATTTACTCACAAAATCATACCAGCCATTTTTGGGAATAATTTCGACCACAGGTAATGCTTTACCTCCCAAAATTGTAACGGTTAATTCTCGCCCAGGAATATAATTCTCACAAATCACATTTTCACTAAATTTGAACGCATCTTCAATTGCTCCTGCGAGTTTTTCTCTTTCTTTAACAATTGAAATGCCAACTGAAGAACCAGAATCATTTGGTTTTACGACAATTGGAAAACTTAATTTTTCCAACTTACTCCAATCAAGATTTAAATCGGTTAAAAAAACTTGTTTAGGAACAGAAATCCCAATCGATTTAACCAATTTTCCCGAACGAAATTTATCCATTGCAATGGCACTTGATTTGCTTCCAGAACCAGTAAAATAAATATTTTCAGCTGATAAAGCAGCTTGAATTTTACCATTTTCACCATCTGCACCGTGCAAACCATTTAAAACAATAAATGGACTTATTTTTTTAATTTCATTCACCATTTTTGAAATAGACGAAAAATCAGTAGGATTGACTAATATCATTTGATAATTGCTACTTAGTACCTTTTGAATCTCAATAGAAGTCACTCTCGAAACTTCAGATTCATCCGAATTTCCACCTGATAATATCACAATTTTCTTTTTCATATTTTCCTTTTGCAATAACATCTTTTTATGTCAACAGTTTATTAAATTCTGCGAAAAACATTGGAAATGATTTATTTTCCGCATTAAAATTTTCTATTTGTATATTTGGAATTAATGCTTTTAAAAGATGAAAAGACATCACCAATCTATGGTCATTGAAAGTTTTTAAATTAGCATTTTTCAAAATATTTTTTAATGGTTCGATTATCAATTCACTGTTTTGAAACACAATTTTTGCCCCAATTTTAGAAAGTTCAGAAATCAAATTTTCAATTCTATTTGACTCCTTAAACTGTAAATGTGAAATATTTTTAATGACCGTTTTTGAAGATGAAAATAATGCCAAAATTACGAGAGTCGGCACTTGATCTGGCATTGTTGACATATCAATTTCTGTTCCATTTAGTTTATTTTTTTCTATCCAAATTACATTATTTTGAAAGTTGATTTTAGCACCCATTTTTTCTAAAATTTGTAAAAAATTAAAATCAGGTTGAATACTTTTTTTTTACGATCGTTTTCACTGCTACTTTCTTACCAGTTAATGCACTAAACGCCCAAAAATAACAGGCTGAAGAAAAATCTGGCTCAATTTTATATGTTGCTAAATTTTTATAACTTTGACCTGCTTTCACAAAAATATTTTGGCCATTTTTTTCTACTCTTATACCAAAATCGTTCATAATTGAGATGGTCATCTCCACGTATTTTTGTGACACCATTTTTCCTTTTTGAGTAATTTGCAAATCATTAGGGAAATTTGGTGCAGACAATAGTAATGAGGAAATGAATTGACTACTAATATCTCCCTTGATTTCAAAGTGAGATTTCGTTATTTTTTTGCCTGGTAACTCAAATGGATAATCAAAAATATTTATTTTCAATAAATCAGTTAACGGCTTAATTGGTCTATTTTTCAGCTGATTTGAAATATTCATTTTACCCATAAATTTTGGAGTTGTCCTGAATTTTGTAAGCAAAAAACGAAAAGCTGTTCCCGCATCTTTGATAAAATAAGATTGGTTATTTTTAAATTTTAATGTTGGAGTAATGAGCATTTCATTTTTATTGATTTCAAATTTTATGCCAAAAATCTCTAAATTTTCAATTAGCGTTTGCACATCATCGCAATGCGAAATATTCTTAATTTTTAAAGGTTTTTCTAAAAATGAAGAGATAATTAACACTCGATTTATAATCGATTTTGAGCCTTCTATTTCTATCAAATTTTCCACCTTTTAGCTTAATTTTCTATTATTATTAGAGATTATTTTGCTTTTTTAAAATAGATTATATTTTGTAAAGAAAATATTTCAACTTGACAGAGAAAAGCTTCTGATAAGTTTCGTTTTTGGATGTTAAAGGAATGTTATGAATATATTTTTGGGAAGCTTACCTAAACACATAAATAAAGAGCAATTAGTGCAACTAATCTCTGACATTGGAGAAGTTGGTTCGTTTGAACTTTTAACGGATAAAGTCAACAACATTTGGCGTACTTTTGCTATTGTTGACGTACTCAACAATCACCAAGAAGTTATTGACAAATTAGATGCTAAACTTATTGACAACAACGTTTTAACCGTACACATTGCAAGATGGCGCACAAAAGATAGAAGATCGGCAAAACGGGGTGGGGGGAGAAGAATCTATGATTCCCAGCCAAGCCCTTTAGAGAGGAATTAAATGAATATTTATATCGGTTTACTGCCAGCAGATACAGAGAAAATTGAAATTCAGGAAATGATGGAACGTTATGGGAAGGTGAGTTCTATTACTTTAATGAAGCAGTTAATTGCAGGTGAATTGGTTAAATTTGCCATCGTCGATATGCCCATTCAAGCTGAAGCTGAATTCGCTATCAACAAGCTAAATCACACCATTTTTAAAGGTAAGAACATTCAATTGAATAAAGCTCGTATCAATGAAAGTGGCAGACGAACCGAAGATAGAATCGGTGGTAGAAGAGCGACAGATTTTTAAATTTTAAGCGACTTCACTTGATTGTCAAATTTTTGCAAATCAAATTGAATATCCTCCATGATTTCACTAACCTTATGAAAATCCAATATGCCAATGTCAGCTAAGTTTGGTTTAACATAAATATTAGGAGTAGTATTTTGCATATTTTTTTCAATCATTTTAGACTGCATAATTTCAAAACTGGAAATCACACTATCAAACATATTAGGAATTTGTAATTTAGGTAAAATCGAGTGCGAACCAGAAACATCAATCGCAATCAAAAAATCACATAAATTTTTAATTAACTCAAAAGGAAGATTATCAGAAATACCGCCATCAACGAGTACTCTCTCTTGAAAAACATATGGCTTAAAAATAGCAGGGATGGAAATGCTAGCACGAATTGCCGGCACTAAATCACCTGAATCGAAGACAATTTTTT
>CAZWYK010000116.1:0-3842 GCA_964638205.1 uncultured Candidatus Cloacimonadota bacterium
TCATCAATGGAATTTATATGACAATCAGCTTTGGTGTCAGTTCATTAATGGTTTTATTAATCGGATTTATGGGTGATTATTGGGGATTAATCGCAACTTATCGGTTTTGTGCAATTATTTCAATTGCCTCAATTCCATTTATCTTAATGTTAAAAAATAAATAACCATCATTAAGCTGGCACTACTATAATACAAGCCTTTTTTCTTGACATAAAATCGTGATATTTCTAATGGTTGCAAAATATGAAAAATGTGGCGATAATTACAGCAGGTGGAAGTGGAAAACGCTTGCAGAATAAGACAAAAAAACAATTCCTCGAAATTAGTGGGAAACCTCTTCTTTTTTGGACTATTGCAGTTTTTGTAAACCATCCTGAAATTGATGAAATAATCGTCAGCTTGCCCCCAAACGAAAAAAAATGGCAGAAAATTATACTTTCTGAATTCCCAAAAATTATTTTCGCCGATGGTGGTAAAGAGCGACAAAATTCCGTTTTTAATGCACTCAAAAAATGCCCCCTTAATTCAGATTTTGTTTTAATTCACGATGGTGTAAGACCATTTGTTTCAGCAAAAGAAATTTCCCAGCTTTTAGCAAAAGTAAAAACAAAAAAAGCGGTTATCCCGATTAGTAAAATCAAAAATACTGTTAAACAAATAAAAAATAATAAAATAGTTAAAACCGTTTCACGCGATGATCTTGTAAATGCACTTACTCCACAAGTTTTTGATTTTAAACTAATCTTTGATTGCCACAAAAAAGTAACAAATACTTTTACCGATGATGCAGCAATTTTAGAATATTTTAATCACCCTGTTGCAACTATAGAGAGTTCTGCAAAAAACTTTAAGATTACCGAGCAATTTGATTTAGAGATTGCTAAATATATTTTAGGAGAGGAAAAATGAAAATTACAATTTATATGCCAATATTAGGAGTTGGTTGTGGTGTTTTGGGAATGAGCTTAGCTAAAACATCATTAGATCTGGGAAAATATGCCTCAAAACTTTTGAAAGCTCTTGAATATCGTGGCTACGATTCTACCGGTGCAGCCTTCCAAAAAGAAAAAGAAATAACCCTCCTAAAAGATGTCGGTGCTCCAAGCACACTTGTTAAAACACTTGGTATAGAAAATGAAAGTGGAAAAATATTTTGCGGACAAGTTAGGTGGGCAACCTTTGGCTCCGTAACTCAAAAAAATGCACAACCACATGAAGTTAAATGTAAAAAACATGTTTTTGGGGCACACAATGGAAATATCACCAACACTCGTGAACTTAAAAACTTTCTTCTCTCGGAAGGTCATAATGTTATTTCTGATAATGATGGAGAAATGCTTGTTCATACAATTGAACACTATTTTGATAACGAATTAGATAAATATCCGGACAAAAAACAAATTGAAAAAAAAATCAGAAAAAAATGTATGAGAAAAGCTATTATTAGTGCTTCTGAAAAGATGATTGGCTCTTATGCTGCCGTAATTGTAGATCCAGTTACAGAAATATCATATGCAATCAAAGCAGGTAGTAGCCTCTATTTTGGTATTGGAAAAATTAATGAGAACTCATTTGGTTTAGCGTCTTCTGACCTTACTGCTGTTTTACGATTTACAAAAAACTTAGTAAATCTTCGTGAAGGTGAATGTATCGAATTTAAAAATAATAACTTTTTTGTTTTTGCCTTTAAAAACTTAAAAATAAAACGCTCAAACAAATCTGATTTAATCATTAAAAAAGGGGAAGAAATAAAAAAAGTGGCTGTCTATTCTAAACTTCGTGCCGAAGACACTGAACTTCTTCCACAATTTAAATATTTTATGGAACAAGAAATTAGTGCTGAAGTAGAGTCATCTGGAAAATTAATTAAACTTTTTCAAGGTGGGTCTAATACAGGCAAAACAATTATTAATCTTCTTAAACACGAAAAATTAACTGATGAATTCACAAAAATAACTAAACTTATCTCACAAGCAGAAAGTCATAAAAATCGTGAAAAAATATTTATTGATTTTAATGCTTCTGAAATCGCCGAACAATTTTATCAAAAATTAAAAGAAAAATGTAGTCCCCTCTATAATGAAGTTGTAAAAGAAGATTTCGATAAAAAATACTTTTTCTCTTCAGAAAAAAACACTTTTATTGATTTACTAAATACGCACTTTAATAAGAAAAAATTACTGATTTCAAAAGCTTTTGACTCAATTGTTGAGAAAAATGATATAAAAGAGTTTGATATTAATGTTGATCATTTTATAAAATTAATTAAAAATACTGCTAATAAAAATCGTAATATTTACACAATTGCTTGCGGTACTTCATTTCACGCAACAAAAGTAGCTGCACTATTTTTCAATGAAATCGCAGATACGGGAATTATTCCTGTTTTACCAGGTGATTTTAGAGGACAATATTCACAAGGATTACAAGATGATGATGTTATTATCGGAGTTTCTCAAAGTGGTGAAACAAAAGATCTTATTGATATCTTCAATGATGTAGAAAGTTCTGGACTAAACATAAAGCTAATCGTATTAGCAAACAATATGAATTCTACTTTAGGACAAGAAAAAAGTGATGTTTCTATTCCTATTTTTTGTGGACCAGAAATTGCTGTTCCTGCTACCAAAAGCTTCATTAATCAACTTACTCTTTTCTACTATCTTGCGACTAAAGTTGCTGAGATGAAATTAAAAAAGTCTAATAATAAAGAAACTCTTTTAAAATTAGAAAACCGCTTTAAATCTTTAAATGATATACCTACTTTGATAAAAGCAACCATCAATAATACTAAGGAACAAATTGAATATGTTTCTTCAAAGATTTATATGGAACCGTCTATGCACATTGCGGCAACCAAAATTACAGGGGTAGCAAAAGAAGGTGCTCTCAAAATCCGTGAAACTGTTTTGAATCACACTGAAGGCGGAGAAGCTTCTGAATTCAAACACGGCCCCAATACTATTTTAGGGAAAAATACTGTATTTGGAATCAAACATGTAAAAGCAATGATTAAGCACTACGGCCATACCATTGATAAAATGGAGAAAATTGCGGAAGAGCGAAAACTATCAAGCAGTGAACGAAGAAAAATTGCAAAAGCAATTAGTACTTATTCATTTAAAAAGTTAAAACCATTTAATCTCACAAAAGCAGGAACTAAGCTATTTAATGAAATGGTTACAGAATTTGACTTCTTTGAAAAAGGATACAGAAATTATCCTATTATTTATATCACCGGACCTGATGATAGAGATGTAAATCTAACCATATCACAAATTAACACACACAAAATTAGAGGAGCAGATAGCTTCGTTATTGCAGAAGAAAATGAAGAATTACTACAAAATGTACGCACAAACCCACATGATAATGGTTATTATGGTTGGGGGTACATCCCACTCCCTAAAACTGGTGATGCGTTAATGACAGTTTTTTCTTCCACTATTGTACTGCAACTACTTGCACTTAAAATGAGTATTCGAAAAATGGAAAAACTTGATACCCTTGGCATTGCAGATCACGGCGTTCACCCCGATGTTCCAAAAAATGTTTCAAAATCTATTACGGTGGATTAAAAAATATGAGAATAGGACAAGGTTACGATGTTCACAAATTAGTTGAAGGAAGAAAACTTATCTTAGGTGGCGTAGAAATCCCATTTGAAAAAGGATTATTAGGTCATTCAGATGCGGATGTATTGATTCACGCCATTGTAGATGCAATTTTAGGAGCACTTGCAAAGGGTGATATTGGACAGCTTTTTCCCGATGATGATAAACATTATGAAGACATTGATAGTCGTATTCTTTTACGGCACATAGCTAAAATAATGTACGAAA
>CAZWYK010000117.1:0-3821 GCA_964638205.1 uncultured Candidatus Cloacimonadota bacterium
AAAATCACAGATCTTGTCTTTCCACTGCCTGCTCCAGCAAGAACCAAAATGGGACCATCAATAGTTTCCACAACTTTTTGCTGTGGCTTATTTAACAATTTAGAAAAATTCATAGATTACCAAGTTTTTGCGACCGAACGATAACCTTCGAAATCTCCATTTGGAGTCGTTATGAATGCCGAAATTTTGTACCAATAATAATTATCGTCAAAATTTAATTCACCATTGTTATCAACATCAAAATACTCTAAATTCACCGAAGTAATATGAGTATCAATAATTGAATAATTACCATTTTCCCAACCAGAACGATAAATGTAATAGCCATCAGCAAAAATCGGATCATTCGTGGCAGAGGTTGGTTCCCAATTAATGCGAATACTATCAATTGAAATTTTAGTTATCGAAAAATATTCAGAGCCAATTGCAGATGGTACAGTCTCATTTTCAAACGGGTTATTTCTTTCTAGTGAACATGCGAATAAAATCACAAAAATAACTAAAATAATGACATTTTTCACCTAAAACCTCAAACTTATACCATTTAAAGAGATATACAATTTTGTGCCCTCGTTTTCATACAAAATTTTCTGCCAAAGTTCGCGATTATAGTGATTGGTTGTACTGATAACATCATAAACAGAATAGAGCCAAACACCTATGCCCAGAGCAGTATAAAGTTGTGTGAAAAGATAATTTTGTGTAGCCTCTCTATAATTATACTTAATATCTTCAATGTAAACTGCATTTTGATATTTTTCATAAAAATAATTCGCTTTTTTATGAAAATTATAGCTCGTGTAAAAAAGAATAACTTCTGCACCAAAATAGAAATAACCACCCGCATTGTCCTTTGCTACAAAATGCCCTAAACCTGGCACTAATATAGCACGTAATAAATTCTCTGAAAGGTCTAACCTGTTTTGTTCGTACACCTTGAACATTTTTTCTTTTGCGATAATTTGTTTTCTTCCAATAATTTGTTCCTGAGGAGTTTGCCAACCATATTTGATTTTAATTTTTTCAAAATCAAATTCTGTGGCACACAAGCAACTAGCAAATAGTAATAATATTAAAATAATTTTCATCATTTTTCCATCAATTTTTCAGAAATTTTGTTAACTGGTGCAAGTTTACGACTCTTCAAATCTACCCGCCACGCAAAATAATAGCTTTTTTGGGGAGTGATAATATCATATCTAACTTCATAATTATATTCCCCTACTGCAAATACAACTTTCCAATTTGATGTTTTCACTAACTCACTTTGATATTCTGCTTTCGCTTTCGTAATTATTCTATTTATTTTTTTATTCAATTTTCCATTTTCATGTTCAAGCACAATTTTAAGTGCAAATTTTTGAGGGTCATTTTGCGCTTCACAAAGGTTTTGCATAATTTCAATTTTTTGATTCACTTTTTCAATTCTAAAAAATGAATATGATGATTTATACCATTTTAGTGCATTCTCAAAATCATTTTTAAACTCAAATTGTGATGCTTTTTTTTCATGTTCAGTCGCTATATTATAGCTACATTGTGTTGTTCTCATTTTTTCAATTGCCGCCGTTGCATACTCACACTTTGGCAAAAGTATAAAACTTTTTTGGTATTCTAAATTAGCCTCATCAAAAAGAAATTTGGCTAAACACTCATCACCTTTTTCGATGAAAGTTAAACACATTTTTTGTTTTTGGGAAATCACTTCGTTCATTTTTAAAGGTGCATATTCCACAACTTTCCCAAAGTATCTTTCTGCATTTTGAATATCATTTTCAGAAAACGCAATTTGTGCTTTCAAAAAATATATATCTCCAATTTTAGTGAAAATAATTTCTTTTAAATCTGTTGGGTATTTACTTAATCTAAATAATAAATCCAAAGATTTATCTGTATCATACTCACTTGACTGATCAATAAAATATGCAATTAACTCATCAATTTTAGGTTGCAATTTTTTGATATATTCACTTTTTGGATAATGCGTCCATAAAAAATGAAAATCGGTCAAAATTAAAAATTTTTTCTCTTGTTCCAGATAGATTAATATTCGATTATACACAACTTCGGCAATAAATTCCGATTGTGGCAAATAGGAAAAAATGTAATTATAACAAAACAGTTCATCATCTATATCTTTTTTTTTGCGGTGTCTTTTTGCCATTTGGAAATAACAATTATCCTGTAATTCATCTGCTTTCTGTGAATTTGCTAAATAGAAATATTCAGATGCTAATTCCCAATTTTCGTTTTGAAATTCGCTAAAACCAAGTTGATAATATGCTTCCGAACGTTGTAGGATAGATTCCGTAGCAAGTGCTGTATTTGCTTCGTTTTCGATAAATTCATCAAAAAGAGAAATAGCCGCAGAATATTTTTTTTGCTGATAATATTGGCGTGCCAAATCATATTTTGGCAGTGTGCTACATCCCAATAAAGTCATTGTAAAGAGTAGAACAATCTTATTTTTCATTCTTCATTTCTGGAATTATAACTGGAATTTGATCTAATTTTCTGCCAAATAATATGAATATTAAAGCGAACAAAACCGTTGCAATAATCAACAATTTTGTTGATTCCATCATGAAAATCAGTAAAGTAACTAACACTATAATTATGTTGATTAAGTAGACAATTATTGCCGTAATTTTGTGCGACTTCATGGCATTTCCAATACGGTGGGTAGAGTGATCTTTTCCGCCTTGGCTAATTTTCCTACCATCTCTTTTGCGAATAATACTAACTAATGAAATATCAAAGATTGCATAACTTAAAAGAAGAATTGGAAGCAAAAAATAGAGATTATTTCCCGCCATTCTTACGACTACAAGTTTTCCTGATAAAACCCCCATCGTCGCCAGAAAATAACCGATAAACATACTTCCAGCATCTCCCAAAAATATTTTAGCTGGATTGAAATTATAGGGTAAAAAACCAAAAAGAGCTCCAGCAAATGCTAGTGATAATAGGGAGAGATAATGAGATTCTATTTCAAAACCAGAAGTTCTGGTAATGATATAGCCAAAACCGTAAAATCCTAATGCTAAAATTCCTGCCATTCCACTAATTATACCATCCATATTGTCTAGAAAATTTAGCGCATTCATTAGCCCAACAACCCATAAAAATAAAATTGGCACGGTCAAATAA
Organism: uncultured Candidatus Cloacimonadota bacterium; assembly: GCA_964638205.1. Taxonomy (GTDB): domain Bacteria; phylum Cloacimonadota; class Cloacimonadia; order Cloacimonadales; family TCS61; genus TCS61. The sequence continues at coordinate 3,151 of CAZWYK010000117.1, forward strand.
ACAGAACCAAAAATACCATATAAGTTATTCGAAATGATGAAAATCGTAAATGCAATTGTCTGTCCAAACATCTTAATGAATGGATTCATTCCAACTTTATCATCTATAATTCCGACAATAACAATTATCAAAGCCCCTATTAAGAATCCGGTTGCTTCTTTAGAAAAATTACCAAAAACGTTATAAATAATTAAAAGGGCCAAAACAAAAAATCCAATAAAAATAGAAAGTCCACCGAGCAATGGTGTTGCTTTTTTATGAACTTTGCGTGCTTCGGGATTATCTAAAAAATCAATCTTATTTGCAAATTTAATAATTAACGGCGTAATCACATAAACCACTAAAAATGAAAGTGTTATCACCATAACAAACGAGTAAACCATCTCCATATAAACTCCAAAATTTCAATTAGCCTAATGCGATAATAGTTTTAATTGTCGCACTTTTTGTCAATAATTTAGTAAAATTATTTACTTTTCTAAGCTAAAAAAAGTTGCCTCGAATTTCTCGAAACAACTCTCTGTGTGTTGTTCAATTCATACTTTCAAGAAAACGTTTTTTCTATCATCAATCGGACAAACCTGCCCCGAAAATTTTCGGGGCAGTAATCCTTATTTTCTTATTTCAGAATTATCATTTTTTTGACGCTTGTGTATTTGCTGTCATCGCCG